>CAYOHU010000173.1:0-4216 GCA_964403845.1 uncultured Acetatifactor sp. | reverse complement strand
GCTTTTTACCCGTAAATATCTTTGGGCAACTCATGTATGGAATATGTTTGACTTTGGTGCAGATGCCCGCAATGAAGGGGGCGAGAACGGTCAGAACCACAAGGGGCTTGTAACCTTTGACCGCAAATACAAAAAGGATTCCTTCTACGCCTACAAGGCATGGTTATCCGATGAGCCCTTCGTACACATTTGCGGAAAACAGTATGTGGACAGGGTGGAGGATGTCACTAAAATTACCGTATACTCCAACCTGCCGGAGGTTACGTTGTTTGCCAACGGGGTGTCTCTGGGCAGGCAGACCTGTCCCGGTCATTTCTTCTACTTCGACGTCCCCAATACCGGAGAAACCACTCTGGTAGCGGTTGCAGGTGCTCAAAGGGACGAAAGCTGCATCCGTAAGGTAGCGGTTTTCAAGGAAGAATACCGGTTAAAGGAAAAGGGAGCCATCCTGAACTGGTTTGATATCACCTCTCCCGAAGGGTATTTTTCCTTACAGGATAAGCTGAGTGATATCTTAGCCTCCGAGGAGGGCAGACTTCTCTTTACCCGACTTACAGAAAGGCTGAAGGGTAGCATGGCAGACGGAAAAGTTGCCGGCTTTGAAATGAGTGAAGGAATGTTTAAGATGATGGGTGGCTTCACAGTCCTTAGACTCACCAACCTGCTTGCCACATCAGGTATGAAGCTGAACAAGGAGGAGCTGCTTACACTCAATGCCCAACTAAACAGGATTCCGAAACCAATCCAATAAAGAATTTTGTCCTCGGAGTTTCCTGCATTCCATGTACCGAAGAAACATTTCTGCGAAGACACGCTCTGTAGTACCTTCTTTAGAAATTGTTTCTTCTGTACAGGAAATTATCACAATTTTCAAGCTTCACAATTGGCAAAAGACATTATGCTAATCTGCCAAAAAACGCTTCAGCTCCTCATAACGCTGACCGGCAGTATCATACCCATGCTGATAATACGCCTTCAGCCTCTCAACATCATGCTCACTGTTTTCCACAGTCAGTTCCGTCGGGCGGAAAACCAAAACACGCCCCTCCTTCTCCAGCCGTGCAATTGTCTCCAATGAATCATTATAGCGTTTCGCACGACCGCGAACCAGCTCTATGAATTTCGGGTATTTGCCGTACACCATGTTAAGTGCACGCATATACAGACCGGACTTCTCATTTTTGCGGTACTCAGCATTTCTCGTTAATACCACGATGATTTTCTCCCAGCCTTCTTCCAAAGCTTTCTCAATGGGAATGGCATCTGCCATCCCTCCGTCCAGAACAGGAATGCCGTCAATATAGGACACCTTTGCAAGAAAGGGCATGGAATTGGCCGCTTTACAGACACGGAATAACCTTTCCTCTGTCTCAAACTCATCAAGGTACAACGCTTCCCCCTTCTCAAGGTTTACTATACTGGTCATAAATCTGCCTGCAAAATTATGAAAGGTCTGAAAATCAAATGGAGCTTTTCCCTTTGGCACTTCATCAAACAAATAATCCATATCAAAAAAGGTTCCCTTTTTCAAAAAGGTCTTCAGTCCTAAATATTGATACTCCCGCAGCGGCTCCACCATTGCTTCGATGCAACGTCCCCTCTGTCCGGAAATATAGTTCATTCCGGTGTAGGCTCCCGCCGATACCGCCAACATATTGGGAATCTGAATTCCCTTATCCAACAAAAAATCCAGTATTCCGGCAGAAAAAATACATCTCATTGCTCCGCCCTCTAATACTATTCCGGTACGATTATCCATTCTCTCGTATCCTTTCGTAAAATAATTCCGAATCATTACCACAATTCTTTTCTTTATTCTGATCTCTCCAGATAGAAAGAGTATAACACTTTTTCTCCCACAGGTACACCCATTAAATTTTCCAGGGCTTCCTCATAATACGCAAGCTGGGTTCCGTAACGCTTCCACAGCTCCTGCATGGAGTCTATGACATCGGTCTTATAATCCAACAAAATCACTTTTCCGTTCTCCACAAAGAACACATCGATGATACCCTGAATCAGTACCTTTTCCTCTGCCGGGAACTCCTCCGACAATCTGTCTGCACTGATTCCATAGACAAAGGGCTGTTCTCTGTAGAGCTCTCCTCTTCGCTCTGCCGCCCACATCCGATAGGCCATCGGTGAGCTTAGAAAATTCACAAGCTTCTGTTCCCTGACAGCCTGAAAATATTCCTCTGACAGGCGTAAAGACTCCACTTCCCCACATAGGAATTCATGAAGCTCCTCCGCCAGAAGACTCTGCCTCAGTCCGTCTCTGTATGCCTCATAGCTCTCCGGCAACTCCTCAAACTGTCCGCCACAGATTTTCTCAAGGTCAAGTAATTCCATCACGCGGTGGTATGCATTTCCTCGAACCGTACCGCTGACAGTCTCCTCCTCCCGACGGAATACGGGGATGTAGGGAACCACCTCCCTTTCCTCAAAGGTATGAAAGGCAGCCTCGTCCTTTTCTTCCATAGCCGCTATCTTCAGCTCTGACACCGTAGTCTTGGTATATAGACGCTCCAGGTTTCTGTACGGATAGCGGTAGGCAAAGCGCTTACGCAATTCACTCAGGGAAGCCTGATCTGAAAACTCGCCGGCTCTTGTCAATCTCTGCCGGTCCGTATACAGCTGCACCTGCTCCATCACCTGCGCCCCCAGCATTTCGGCGGACTCCAATACCGATACCCTTACACAGGTCTGCGGCAGCACCGGTAGCAGGAAATCCAGATAGCTCCCCGCTTCAATAAAATCAAGATAGGGCAGGCTGTCGCTGTGCATCTGACTGCAGCTTTCCCATTTCTCTCCCGCATTTTCCAGAGTAGCAGTCATAATCAGCTTCTCTTTTGCACGGGTAAGCGCCACGTACAGCACTCGCAGCTCCTCCGCCAGATTATCCTCCCGCTGTTTCCTTGCCACCACCATGCGACGCAGTGTTTTGTTTCGGATACGCCTGACAGGATTCACATAATCTGTTGCAAGTCCCATATCCATATCCACCACCATCGCCTGATTTACATCCTGCATATTGAAACGCTTGGATAAGCCTGACACAAACGTAATGGGAAACTCCAGACCCTTACTTTTATGAATACTCATGATGCGCACTACATCAGCATTCTCATCCAATACATCTGCCTCACCATAATCCACCTCATATTTCTCCAGCTGTTCTATGTATCGTATGAAATGAAACAGCCCAAAATAACTGGTCTTCTCAAAATCAGACGCTTTGGTGAAAAGCATTTCCACATTAGCCTTACGTTTGCTTCCCCCGGGCAGCGCTGTCACATAATTCAGATAATCGTAATCCTCCACCAACCGCTGCAGCAGCTGACGGACGGACAGATAGGCGGTAGCATCACGATAGGCGTTCAGCCTTCGCAGAAAATTCCGCAATCTCTCTCTCAGCCCCTCTGCTCCGCACTCCTCAGTGCACACTACCACGGTATCCTGCATGTTTTCCGTTTCACCACAGGTCTCATCACCTGCATAGCCGCACACGGCCTCATACAGCGAACAGCCCTTACGCAGTCCGCGAACCAGAGCAATCTCCTCCTCCGTGAAGCCTCCAAAAACGGATTTCATCACACCAAAAAACGGGATGTCCTGTCCGGGATTGTCAAGCACCCTCAAAAGCTGCAGCAGCTCCTGTATTTCTGTCGCAGCAAAATATCCTGTCTTGGAGGTGATATACACCGGAATGCCCTCGTCCTCCAAAACTCTCTTAAACACCTCATCCCAACCGCTGTTGGTACGAAGCAAAATAACCATATCTCCGTAACGGGCAGCCCTGAGCTCTCCCGTAGACTTGTCAGTTACCTGATAGGAGCTTCTCAGGGTCTTAATCCTTCCGGCAATGGCAAGCGCCTCTGCCTCTCTGGCGCTCATTTTCTCTTCGCGACCCGGTTTCTCCACTAAAAGCAGTTCGCTTACGGAATCGGGATTCTCCGGATAGGATGCGCCTGCATAGAGTGCTGCCCTGTCATCATACGCAATACCGCCCACCTCCCTGCTCATAATACGGGAGAAAATATCATTGACCGCATTCACCACCTCTGCTCTGCTTCGGAAATTCTTGGAAAGGTCAATTCTTCTGCAAGTGCCTTCCCCGGAACGATAATTCTCGTATTTTTCTAAGAACAGCTCCGGTCTGGCCAGTCGGAATTTGTAAATACTCTGCTTCACATCACCTACCATGAAACGGTTGTAA
>CAYOHU010000172.1:0-4246 GCA_964403845.1 uncultured Acetatifactor sp. | reverse complement strand
ATTACATACTCTCCTTATAAGCCTTTCTCACAGGGATAATGGGAAGGAACAAAAATGCCATAATTGCAAAGATAAATGCAAAACCAAATGTCATAAGGTCAAACGGAAAAGCAACCACACGCCACCCCCACACGGCAATTTTGGCTGCCATCTTTATTGCTGTGAAAAATCCTCCAAAGATGTAGGACACCATTCCGATATAGATTCCTATTGCAAGGATATTGCCACCAATCGATTCAGCACCCAGTTTGTTAACAATTAATCCGATAAGCTCGCAGGCCATTCCTCCCAATGCAATGTACTGCGCAATCTTCAGTCTTTTCATTTGTAAAATCTCCTTTTGTTTTTTATTCAGCTCTCGCTGTTAGACTTATCATACACAAAAGAAATCTTACTTGTTTCAGGTAAAGTTTACACATACCCACTTTCTTTATCGACAATAAAGGATTTTAACCTTAGAATCCATCACAGCAAAAAAGAAAGCGGAAAACTCTCCTTCATATTGCGGACTATTTTGACCGCAGAGACAGAAGTCACACAGACATTTCTTTCCACCTGCCTTGTCGGCTGTAAAATATTATGTTATACTGCTTGCAATATCTACAGTTAGGTAATACACGATTTACGGCAGAAACGGAGAAAACCTATGGAAAATAATATTCAAGGATTGAAAAAGGTCAAGCTTTCCCTTCTCTCCATGCAACGTCACTCCTGGGAACAGGGCGTTGCCATGCAGGCCTTTCTGGAGCAGGGAGACATGGACGTCGTGATTGCAATGGCCAAGGAAGCCGCTTATCGGTGTCTGCCGGACGGACGAACCGCAGTATTGGATGGCGGTACCGCATCCACAGACCCCTGCTCCGTTGGTGAGGCATTGCTTGCCGCCTCCCGTGCAACCGGTGATTCCCAGCTGACATCTGCCTATGAACAGCTTCTCAACTGGGCACTTCATCTCGCACCGGCCAACAGCGAAGGAATTGTATATCATTTTGCTGATTCCACGCAATTTTGGATTGATTCCATGTATATGCTTCCGCCATTCCTCGCAAGTGCAGGACATTACACTGCTGCCGTCAGGCAAATCGACGGCTACTGCAAGGCACTTTTTCATCCGGGGAAAAAGATGTTCAGTCATCAATGGGATGATGCCAAACAAAGATTTCTTCGTGAAGACGCCTGGGGCGTGGGAAATGGCTGGGCTATGGCTGGCATCACCCGTGTGATTGCAGCACTGCCGCAAGAGTATGAAGCTGACAGACAGAGACTGATTGCGTTCCTCCTTCCACTGATTGATACCGTACTGTCCTACATGACACCGGATGGTCTGTTCCACGATGTAATTGACAATGCAGACACCTTCGTGGAGGGAAACCTTTCTCAAATGCTGGCCTACACTCTTTACAGAGGCATGCAGGGTGGGTGGTTGAACGCGGACTATCTCATGTACGCTGAAGCCCTTCGTAATGCTGCCAACCATGCAGTCGATCAATACGGACTGGTTCAAAACGTGTGCGGTGCCCCCCATTTTGACAAGCCGGGCATTGCGCCGGAGGGTCAGGCCTTCTATCTCCTGATGGAGGCAGCTGCAAGGGACTATTATAACAATTAGTGAACGCGGAGGAAAATCATGTACGATTTAAGAGATTTTATAAAAGAGGTTAAGGGAATCGTTGACAGACACTATCTGGGCGAGACCGGCAAATATGCCCGTTGGATTGCACAGGACGGGAAAAACAGCCGCAACATGGGAGCCGTGCCTTATGGCTGTGCAAATGCAGCAAATATCCTTTATACCATCAATGAATTTCCTTCGCTTGCGGATGAGCGCGCTGCATTCATCAAGGTGTTGCAGGGATTCCAAAATAAAGAAAACGGATTGTTTGAAGATCCGGATAACTTCCCGACACACAGTACTGCCTTTGTAAGCGGTGCACTCGCGCTATTTGATGCCAAACCGCTTTATAAAGCAACCGGATTCTCAGAATACACAACAAGGGAAGGTCTATTTAGCTTTCTGGACAATATTGACTGGGCAAAACAGCCTTGGCTCGGTGCACATCTCGGTTCCGGAATCTATGCTTCCATGATTCTTTCCGACACAGTTTCCGACGAGTGGGAGGACTACTATTTTGAGTGGATGGACCGCAATGCGGATCCGGAAACAGGACTTTGGAAAAAGGATGCTTTGGAGGGTGCAGATGCCTTTGCCTACCTTGCCGGCACCTTTCATTATATTTTTAACTATGAGTACGCAAAACGTGCCCTTCCTTTCCCCAAAGAGCTTTTGGAGACATGTATCAAAGCGTACCACGATGGTATCTGCCCTGACTTCAATACAACCGTCGGTTGGTCCGATATCGACTACACCTATATGCTGGCAACCACACAGAAACGCGCCGGAATCAAATATGATGAGACACAACAAATCTTAAAGGAAATCGCTGACGGATTTATTCCCCAGCTTTTGGCTATGAATCCCGAGAATTCCGAATCGCTTAACGACTTACATAATCTGTTTGCCATTGTATGTGCTTTAGCTGTTTTGCAGGATGCATTACCGGGCTATATCAGAACCTCCAAGCCTTTACAGCTTGTGCTCAATAAGAGACCGTTCCTGTAACGCTATGGTCCGTTGCCATTCCGTTTTCGTTGCATTATGCCATTTTTCCTTATTGTTTTGCTTTTTTACCCCTGATCTTTCTGGATATCATTTTTAGCTTGAAAATAATCATAAACGCAATCGTAGATTTCAACTGTAAATTGATTAATTTCTGTTCATAATCGTTAACAGTTTGATTGTAGTATGTATTTTGACGAAAATCTGGGAATGTCGCCAACATTTCCTCTCCCAGTTTTCTGACAAAGCCCATATTTTTCTTAAGATTACTCTGCATGTAGGAAAACAAAGTATTCCGATAAAAAAGGATACTGAAATGAAACTCTATCACATCCCGGAACTCTTCCAATGCGCCATTTTCCCTGGCATACTTCATCATAATGCGCATTGCCTCCATTCGCTCTTTACATTTTCTCAGATCAACGGAATGTGTCGTGGAATCCTCATGCTGATAGTAAAATAAATTTGCCTCCGGTATGTGTTCAAAATGCTTTATCCGCATTCCTATTTCAATAAAAGTAGCATTGTCTTCATATGCCATGTGCTCAGGGAAACGAAATTCCTTGTCAAAAAAAATCTCTCGTGCATAAATTTTTGTAACAAGCGGTCCGGAATGTAATAAGAACTCTTTTCTTTTATCATGGTCAAATATCCCCACCTGCTCGGGCAAGTTACATACTTCCCTCTGCGTAGGAACCATGGTATGTTCATAGATCATGCACATGTCCGTTCCGACAACATCCGCTCCTGTACTCTTTGCAAGCTCCACCATTCGTTCATAAAGATCTTCAACAGCCCAGTCGTCTGCATCCATAAATCCAATATAGCGCCCTTGCGCTTCCCGTAAGCCCAGATTTTTGGCACCTCCCTGTCTTCTGTTCTCCGGAGACGCAACCACCTTAACCCTTCCGGGATATTTCTCCTCGAATTTCCGAAGAACCGTCAACGAATCATCCGTGGATGCATCGTCAACGGCTATGATTTCCATACTCTGCAAAGTCTGCCGCACCAGGGAATTCATGCAGTAATCCAAATTACCGTCTTTAACCATATTATAAACAGGAACTATCACGCTTAAATCCAACATTAAACTTTATCCCTTCTATCTACAAGATTAGTAATGCACCGAAAAAGAATGGTCCGAACCGCATCCATGCAAATGCCGTCAATCCAAACCAATCTTGCCACAAATATCTAATCATAAGATTTTCCTGCAAGAGAAACTGTGGTCATTTCCTTCAGTCGTCCCGTTCGCACTTGAAGCTGAGACATTTTAAATATCTCTGCCAGAATCAGAAACGTACTGGCTATAAAAACAAACCACCCACGCATTCAAAAACCCAGTCATTTATCCCTCATTTTATCACATCAGTTCCTGCATAGCAACACAAAACCATGTTAATCCGTTCTTGCACGGAATAATACTTTCATCCAAAACACTTTTACATTTTTTAACATAAATATAATGTGGATATACTTCAGGAGGGTGCCGGAAGCGGTAGTATATTATGTTCCTAAGGATGAAACAACAGTGAACGGATACTGTTGCAGATTAGGCATGCGTTATTGATACACCATGACGAACTTGCATCCACCAAAAAATGGTTGGGGTTCAGTCACGAAGATGGT
>CAYOHU010000171.1:0-4286 GCA_964403845.1 uncultured Acetatifactor sp. | reverse complement strand
GGCTACCTGGATTGTAAATCACTTCGGTAGCTTTGTGGATGACGGACACGGCAATATGGTTAATCCCACAGGATACCAGACCGTGCTCTATGTAACAGGAGCGTTGTACATAGTATCTCTGTTGATCAGTATTTTCCTGGTACGTCCTGCGAAGGAAGCAAAAGCGGAAAAAGCAGCGTAAGGGAAGCAATATTAGGAGCAATATAAGCAAATCAGCGTAAGGATTTGAAACAGAAGTCCGGTCACATGGGTGGTCGGGCTTCTTTGTATGCAAAAAAGCTTTGGCGTCCGGGAAGAAAATGTTGAAAAAAATGTGAAATAGCTTCACTTTTCCTAAAAAATACTGTAAAATGATTCAGTGTGTTAGTCACACCTCTTCGGAGAATATAGGAAGGAGACAGTATTATTATGTCTAAGAAAGAAAAAGTTACAGAGCAGCAGACAGAAAAAGTTATGACAAAATATGACCTTAAGATGCAGAAGCGTCAGGAAGCAAAAGAGAAAGCCAAAAGAGCAAAGCGCAGAGAAAAGGTGACATGGGCAGTAGTGATCATCGCTTTGGTATGTATTGTGGCTTCTTTCCCTATCCGTACAGCGATAGCCGTAAATAAAACCTTTGTGAGAATTAACGGAGAAGCCATCACTAAGGTAGAGTTTGACTACAATTACAATGTAGTGAAAAACAATTATATAAACAGCATGGGCAGCTATCTGTCTATGTTTGGCATGGATCTTTCCGGAGATTTGTCAACGCAGATGTATAGTCAGGATATGACGTGGGAAGAGTACTTTGAATATGAAACCGTACAAAGCATTATTCAGAATAAAGCACTGAAGAAGGAGGCTGAGGCGGCAGGGTTTACCTACGATACGGAAGGTGAATATGCAAGCTTTAAAGAAGGCATTCAGGAAGCTGCAACAGCGACAGGTCTCGCTACCGGTGACTACGTTAAACAGGTTTACGGTTCCTATGCAACAATGGGAAGAATTAAGGACTTTGTAAAAGAATCTATTTATGTAAGCGGATATTATATGCAATTATCTGAAGAAAAAGCCCCCTCTGATGAGGAAATTCTGGCTTACTACGAGGCCGATAAGTCTGCGTTTGATTCCGTTGATTACTATATGACATTGATAAAGGCGGAGCTTCCTACAGAGCCTACGGATCTTGCAGATACAACAGAGGAGGCCGAGGGAACAGCAACGGAAGAGACCTATCAGCCCTCCGAAGCGGAGATTGAAAAGGCTATGGCGGATGCCAAGGTATTGGCAGATGCTGCAGTGGATACCGTTACAACCGATGGTGAACTGAGAGAGGGCGCACAGTATGCCAGCACCTCAAGTCTGCTTCGTGACTGGTTGTTTGAAGACTCCAGAAAGGAAGGCGATACCACTGTTGTGGAAGACACCTCAGGAAATCAGTATTATGTCCTGTCCTTTGTAAAGAGATATTTGGATGAGACACCTTCCGCAGATGTTCGCATCATTATGACGGAGGGAGGCGCTGCTCAGTCCATTCTGGATGAGTGGAAGAGCGGAGACGCTACAGAGGATAGCTTTGCAGCGTTGGCAGATAAGTACAATGACGAAGCCTCCTATTCTGCAGAGGGCGGTCTGTATGAAGGAATTACTCCTTCGGGAATTCCTGAAGTAATTGCTGACTGGTTGATGGAAGCGAATCGTACAGCAGGAGATACAGCGGCTCTTGACGAGGAAGACGGAACAGCAGGCTATGTATTATATTATGTAGGCGAAAATGCTCCGGAATGGAAGCTGAATGCGAAAACAGAAATTCTGACGGATACGATGGAGAGCTATTTACAGGAAATCAGTAAAGATGCGCAAGTAGATGATGTTAACGGAAATCTGGAATACATTGAGATTATGGCAGCTGAAGAGGCAGCGGCAGCAGAAAGTGCAGCGGCGGAGACGGAAGCTACCGGAGAAGAATAGGAAATATAGGATACAGGCGGCGGCAGTAATGCCGCCGTTTTTGGCTTAATTTTCCCTTGATTTTTAAAGAAGATATAGTGTCAACCGCTATAAAATATGCTATACTAAGCGAAGAATCCGCAAAGAATAGAAGGACAGGATTTTCCGCAATTGGAGGACTGGGATGAGGATAGAATTGCCTGAAAAAGCAAAGTATATCATAGATACTATCACAGCGGCCGGCTACGAGGCTTACATCGTTGGCGGCTGTGTCCGTGATGCCATTTTGGGCAGAACGCCGGAGGATTGGGACATCACCACCTCTGCCAGACCGGAGCAGGTGAAGGCTTTGTTTCGACGTACCATCGATACCGGTATCCGGCATGGAACGGTTACGGTCATGCTGGACAAGGAAGGATTTGAGGTTACGACCTACAGGATTGATGGCAAATACGAAGATAACAGACACCCTAAGGAGGTGACCTTTACCCCCAATCTGGTAGAGGACCTGAAACGCAGAGATTTTACGATCAATGCCATGGCATATAATGAAGAAGCAGGGCTGATTGATATTTTTGGCGGTATAGAGGATATCGGAAGGAAAATGATCCGCTGTGTGGGAGAACCGGAGGAACGCTTCACGGAAGATGCACTTCGCATAATGCGAGCGGTAAGATTCTCTGCCCAGCTTGGTTATTCCATTGAGGAGAAAACCGGAGAAGCAATTCGTGCACTCTCCCCTAATTTAAAGAATATCAGTGCTGAGCGGATTCAGGTAGAATTGGTGAAGCTGCTGGTCTCTCCGCATCCGGAATATCTTAGAATCGCTTATGAAACCGGAGTTACAAAGGTGATATTACCGGAATTTGACAAAGCCATGGAAACGCCTCAAAATCATCCTCATCATAGGTATAATGTGGGGGAGCATACCCTGCATTCCCTGGAGGAGGTAGAAGCAGACAAATATCTGCGTCTCGCCATGCTGTTCCACGATATTGGGAAGCCGGAGACATTAACCAGGGACGAAAAGGGAATCACTCATTTTTACGGACATCCTGCTGCAGGTGAGGAGCTTACCAAAAGAGTGCTGAGACGTTTAAAATTCGATAATGACACCATATCGGTGGTAAGCCGTCTGGTGCGATATCATGACTATGGTAATGGTGTGGATCCTGATATGCGTATTGTACGTCGGTCCATTTACAAAATCGGTGAGGATATATTTCCTCTGCTATTCCCTGTGAAGCATGCGGACATGCTGGCACAGAGTGAATATAAGCGTCAGGAGAAGCTGGATACTCTGGCAAAGTGGGAGAGCCTGTACCGGGAAATCAGACAGCAGAGTCAATGTGTATCCTTAAAAACAATGGCTGTGACGGGAAGTGATCTGATTCGAGAGGGCATGAAGCCCGGCCGGGAAATCGGAGAGATGCTTCAGGTGCTGCTTGAGCTGGTATTAGAGAACCCCCAAAATAATACCAGGGAGTTCCTCCTACAGGAAGCAAAAAAGCGTCTGGAGTCTTAACATACTTTTCTTTCTTAACACATAAGATAGGGTAGGAAATGTGTTAGGAGGGGCAAAGGTGAACGATAGATCAGTCAGTTTACTGGAACAGTATGAAATGGAGGTACTTCGTACCCGCAAGGGAAGGAGCGCCATTATATGTGATACCAATCTGGGATGCCTCATATTCAAGGAATATACGGGCAATGAAGATAGAATCGCGATACAGAACAAGGTGCTTACCCATATCGGCGAGGTGGGAAGGGTGAATGTGGAAGCAATCATTCCCACGGCGGAAAATGCCCTGTTCGTGCAGGACAATGATGGTGTAAAATATATTTTGAAAACCTATCATGAGGGCAGAGAATGTAATATTCACGATAAAGGGGAGTGCGTGGAGATAGTCAAGGCGCTGGCGCGCCTGCATGAGTCTATGGAGCTTTCTGAGGATTTGATGGAAAACGTGCCTGTATTCATTCAGGAGAAGGAGTACGAAAAGCACAATAAAGAGCTGAAGAAGGTTCGCAGATATCTGCAGCAAAGAAGTCAGAAAACCTGGTTCGAAATCAGTCTGCTAAACACCTTTGACTATTTCCTAAAGCAGGCGCTGCAGGTGTCAGAGGAATGGAAGCAGTATCAGGAAATGAAGGACAGAAACAGCAATGGTGCGCAGATTAACACATTCTGTCACGGAGACTATCAGTATCATAATATTCTGCGCTGTGACAAGGGCTGGTTTATCACTAATTTTGAAAAATGCATGAGGGATGATCCCATCCGGGATTTATATTTATTGCTGCGAAAGCTGCTTGAGAAAAGCAACTGGTCCGTTTCCTTGTGAAAGGAATTG
>CAYOHU010000170.1:0-4293 GCA_964403845.1 uncultured Acetatifactor sp. | reverse complement strand
GAACTCACTCATGACATTCATATCCTTGCTCTGCATCTGCTTGATATAATCCAGATACTGCTCCGTAATTTCTACAATCGGAATATCATAGATGTCTATTTTATTTTTTTCTATCAAATGAAGGAGAAGATCTAACGGACCTTCAAATGCCTCCAGCTTTACCGGTATTGCCATTTCTGATCATCCTTTATCCTTGTACAGAATTCACCTTCGCCTATTATAGCAAATCTTACCCTTCTTTGCAAACAAGAAAGTCAAACATCACTCCTGATAAGTACTTCTAAATCCGTCCTCAAAGCTGTCACCACGCAATGTCACACGATCTACAGAAGGAACTGCCGGGAAGGAATAATATCCTGTTCTGTCCCCGCTCTTGGGTGTGTAGATCAAATGTCCGTCCACATAGTTTTCCTCCAGTTCGAAGGTTGTATAATCCTGGGGTAACACATAATATGGGAGCGGAAGATAGTCCACCGTATACTGAACAATCCAAACTAATTTGTACACTGCAAGCATTAAAACCGCAAGCCTTGCCGCACGATCCAACCATTGAAAGCCGGTCAAAGATACCAGCCACCCTATCGTCAACACTGCCAATAACAGAATATATGCATAACCATATCTTGTAAGCGGTGCACTGGTCTGCCAATACGCATAGGAGCAGGCAATGGTAACCAACACCAGCAGTAGCTCCAGATGCTCCCACCTTCTTTTTACCAGAATCACCACAAGCGCAATAACAACAATCACAAGTGATGCAATATCTGCCAAGATCAATAGCTTCTCGGTAGCCTGTAAGGTCGAAAGAAACCAATTGCCAAACCATTCCGTGATCGGTAGTCCGATTGCTTCAACGTTATACAATGCCCTTCCCCATACTTGAATCTCCATAGCATCAACAGAAGCATAAAGTGCCGGCATTTTCCAATCAGGATGAAAGAGATCAAGTGCCGGAAACGGATAAATCAGCCATCCCGAAATCACAACGGTGCGTATCATCCATGGTGCTGCCACCAGAAGCCCCATTAACAGATAAATTCCGATTTCCTTCCAACGCTTGTTCTTCAACAGATATACTGCCGGTTTCAGCAGCAAAAGCAAAATCAATCCGGCCGTCAGCTTCAGTGTAAGCGTATACACTCCCACTACGCACAACAGACAATAAGGGACAATACTTTGCTCCTTTTCCTCCTTCTGTTCTAACAAATCCAGCCATGTGATGATAATAAGGAATACCATACACATTACAGAATAATCCGAAGAAGGTGCCAGCACTTCATCGCAGATTGTTGTCAGATAATAAATTGCACCTATTCGGGCATAATCCGAAAGTCTTAATTTCTTTCGTTTCCAAGCCTGTCCGATTTTTACCGTAGCAATACTTAACAGAAAAGCTATAAAGCCATTGGCAGTATGTAATGAAATTCCTCCCGTCAGATACTTCATACTCAACAATGCATGCAGAGAAAAGACAGAGCTGTTATATGCAAATCTGTTATGCAGATTTCCCAATCCCTTTACGATGCCATACTCTTCTATCCACTGTATACTCTGCGCATGGTATAAATCGGTATCATACATCATATAGCCGCGAGAGGTGAAGAACGCCCACATTACGAAAAGCACCAACACAACCACCTTGCACAAGACGGAGCTTCCCTGCCAAGCCACGGATACCCTGCTTGCCAATGCTTTTCTTTTCCACAGAACGATAAGTGCCGTTATCACAAGCAGAATTACATTTGCGGTAATTCCCACTTTATAAAACAAGCTGAAAAACTGGGCATAAACCGTCAAAATAATGATGCCGGTTAACAGATATGCCTCTATTCTTTCAAACCGATATCCCAATACTTTTTCACAAAACAATGAGAACAGAAAACCCAGACAATACGAGATGCATAACAAATAGCCCCACTGCAAAATAACTGTTAACATGTCTTTTCTCCTTTTTCCGTCTGTAAATCAACAACCAATATTTCACCGGGATTAAAAATTCTGATTGGTATGGTATGCATTCCCAGACCTCTGCTCAAAAGCATTACCGCCTTGTCCTGTTTAAAAATCCCGCCATCATATTTGGGAAACAACCTTACATTGGGAGATACCACCCCCTTGCCCCAGAAAGGAACCCGCACCATTCCGCCGTGGACATGTCCGGACAATACAAGATCCGCCCCCCACCTCGCATACTGCGGAAAATAATCGGGATTATGAGCCAGTAAAATATTGTAATTGTTTTCCTTGGGACCTCCGAGGACGCCGGTGAGATACTCCTCCTTCATAGGCTGAACCCTGTATCTCTTGTAATATAGCCTGTCAATTTCAGCCCCAAAAATTGTGATTCCGTATTCCTCCAATGAAATATTGGAATTTATCAGGCGGCACACTCCGATTTCCTGCAATGCTTTATCATATACTTCATACATATTCCCGTATTTTTCCGGATATAGTCTTAACCGATGCTCGTGATTGCCGTTTCCATAGTATATCGGATAATCCTTTGCCAGCTCCCTCATCAAATGGATGGCAATATCAAGTTTTTTCCCGGGCTTTGCCGTGGGAATATCCCCCGCCACAAGAATCATATCCGGCTGCAATTCCCGGACTGCTGTTATCAATCTTTCATTTTCTTTTCCATAACACTTATTGTGCAAATCTGAGAGGACCACGGCTCTAATGTTCTTTTTGATTCTCTTATCTGAAAATACATGCTCTGCAACAACAAAACGATTGCTGTCGTAGAGCATAACCCACAATAAAACAATAACAATAATACCTAAAATGGTAATCATAATTTCTATCACTGTAATCTCCATACCTTTCAGGCTCTGTATCCGACAGCACCGCTCTGATTGTATCATATTACAATAAACTATAAAAGGAAAAATCCCATTATTTTTTGTAAATAATCAAAATAGCCTGCTCTATCAACAGCTTCCGTATACAAGATAGGAACACTTCCGATTTCTGTACCATTCAGGATATAACGCGCCACGCCTGCCTGTTCCTCCGCCGCCACAGGTGCCCGTGCGGTTTCAGGAAGCTCAATCACCTTCTCAATCTGATCCAAAGCATTCCCCTGAGTATCCAGATAACGAAACTCCCCCTGATACTTAAGTGGCACCTCATCTGCAACGCCCCCTTCCACGGCTAAATTCGTCAGAGGCTCCTGATTACTGTCTATGTAAAGATCACAGACACTGTATCCGTAGCTTAACAATGTCTGGGCATCCTGAAAACGTGATTTAAAGTCAGGAGCCCCCATAACGACAGCAATCAAATCAATCCCATCCTTGCTTGCTGTTGCCGAGATACAATACTTTGCCTTATTTGTGGAGCCGGTCTTCAATCCGGTGGTCCACTGATACTGTTTTAATAATTTATTGGTGCTGGTCAACGTAAAATTGGATGTTCCCTGCCTTGTCTCATGAGTGATTTCTTCCATCCATATTTGCGTGTATTGAAACACCTCCGGATGCTTTGTGATCAATTCCCTGGACATAATCGCAACATCCTTTGCCGAAGTATAATGATTATCGGAATTCGTCAGACCACAGCAATCTTCAAAATGAGTATCCAGCATTCCAAGCTCCACAGCACGTTCATTCATTAGTCCCACAAACGCCTCTTCACTGCCCGCTATATGCTCAGCCACCGCCACGCTGGCATCATTCCCGGAGGCGACGGCGATACATTTTAACATGGTATCCAGTGTCTGGGTTTCTCCCTGTGCCAGATACACCTGTGAGCCGCCCATGGAGCTTGCATACTCACTGGTCAGCACCTGATCCTCCGGTTTGATTTTTCCGGCTTTGATCTGTTCAAATGCAAGCAACAGCGTCATAATCTTGGTAATACTTGCCGGGCATCTCCTCTCTGTAGAATTCACTTCATAAATAATCTGCCCGGTGGAAGCCTCCAGCAAAATCACCGATGGTGCAGAAATGCTCACATTGGCCATGACGGTCATACCTTCCGTACAAAACAGGATACAACCTAAAATAATTGCAATTATTCTCTTTTTTCGATACAAAAATAGCCACACTCCCTCTTAATCCTCTGTTACAGAATATGGGAATGCAGCATGAGATATTCCATTCAAAAAACAAAAATCCCGGCCAATATGACCGAGATTTCATTGTTTTAGTTATATTTACGTTTTCTTGCTGCTTCAGATTTCTTTTTACGTTTTACGCTAGGCTTCTCGTAATGCTCTCTCTTACGAATCTCCTGCTGGATACCAGCCTTAGCGCAGCCTCTCTTAAAGCGACGTAAAGCGCTATCTAAAGT
>CAYOHU010000169.1:0-4296 GCA_964403845.1 uncultured Acetatifactor sp. | reverse complement strand
GATCGATATCAAATGTAAGATGCTCCTTCCCAAGGAGGTAAACGAGGACGGGGAGGAAGAGGATCCCAGAGCAGAGCTGGTGCAAAAGCTGTTGGAATATAAGATGTACAAGTATATGTCTCTGGAACTGCGTGATCTGCAGGTTGATGCTGCGCGTAATATGTATCGTGAACAACAGCTTCCTAAGGAAGTGGAAGCATATCGTCAGCCGATTGATTATGAGGAACTGGTGGGAGGCGTGAATCTAAGCAGGTTGCATGAGATATTTAAATCCATCGTGAGAAAGCAGGAGGATAAAATAGATCCCATCCGAAGCCAATACGGCAATATTGTGAAGGAAGAGGTTGACATGGAGGTGAAGGCTCTTTATGTGGAGGCCTACGTGAGAGAGCATAAGCACTTCAGCTTCCGTAAATTATTGGAGAAACAGTCCAGTAAAATGGAAGTGATCGTAACCTTTCTGATTATTCTGGAAATGATGAAAACCGGTAAAATCAGTATCAGTCAGGAGGAACTTTTCAAGGACATTATGATCACCTCAAATGTTGCCTGAACAGTTGAGGAGAATGCAGGAAGTGACTAGAAAGAGAGAAAGAAAACCCGATTCCATGGGGGAGAAGCCACGGGGAATCGGGCGTGAGTGAAAGCATGGAAAGAACGAAAGCAGAAGCGGTGATAGAAGCGGTGCTGTTTACCATGGGAGAATCCGTAGAGATCAGCAAGCTTGCAGAAGTGATAGAAGAAGATGTAAAGACGACAAAAAACATTTTAAGCGAAATGTCAGAGCGATATGATCAGGAAGACAGGGGAATCATGCTTACGCAATTTGATAATGCGGTACAGCTGTGTACGAAGGCGGATATGTACGAGTATCTGATTAAAATTGCGAAAACGCCAAGAAAGATGACACTTACGGACACAGTATTGGAAACCCTTTCCATTATCGCCTACAAGCAGCCGATTACCAGATTGGAG
The DNA here is from genome assembly GCA_964403845.1 of uncultured Acetatifactor sp. GTDB lineage: Bacteria > Bacillota > Clostridia > Lachnospirales > Lachnospiraceae > Acetatifactor. The sequence goes on along the minus strand of CAYOHU010000169.1, from coordinate 3,321 downwards.
ATTGAAAAAGTGCGTGGCGTGAGCTGTGATCACGCTGTGAATAAGCTGATAGAATATGGTTTGATAACAGAGTTGGGAAGATTGGATGCACCGGGACGTCCGCTGCTGTTCGGAACCACGGAGCAGTTTCTGCGTTGCTTTGGCGTAAAAAGCTTAGACGAGCTGCCGGAACTGAACCCGGTTCAGCTGGAGGAATTCAAACAACAGGCAGAGGCAGAGGTGCAGCTGCAGCTGGATATCTGATTCATAAGAGACAAGAGAAGCCTCATATATTATTACAAAGCATTTGGGTGGTATTGCAGATGAAGAGAATAATAGGAGGCTTATTTTGCGTCCTTTTTTTGCTGAGCTTCCGGCCGGAGGAGGTGTGCGCACAAGGGGAATCCGACAGGATTAGAATATTGTCGAAGGCAGAGGAAGCAGAAGAACAGAGCCGGTTGGATTCTCAGTTATATGCAGCCTCTGCGGTGCTGATGGATGCGGATTCTGCAAGAGTACTTTATGGAAAAAATGCAGAGGCACCGATGGCAATGGCAAGCACAACAAAAATCATGACCTGTATTCTTGTCTTGGAAAACGGAAATCCGGAGGACGAATTACAGGTATCGGCATATGCCGGAAGTATGCCAAAGGTGAAATTGTACATAAAAGCAGGTGAGACCTATCGGGTTAAGGATCTACTGTATTCCCTGATGCTGGAATCCCATAATGATTCTGCTGTGGCTCTGGCAGAATATATCGGGAAACAGTATCTTCCCGCCAAACTAAAGGCAAAGGCATCAAGTGAATATACTGTAGAGGAAAGCAAACAGGCAGTTGCGGCTTTTGCAGCACTGATGAATCGAAAGGCTGAGGAGCTTGGATGCGTAGATACCTATTTTATCACACCGAACGGACTTGACGCGACAGAGACGATTACAACGGAGCGGGGAGAAAGCATTCAGATGGAACATCATACCACGGCAACTGAACTGGCGAGAATCATGGCATATTGTATCTCTGAATCACCGCAGAAGGATAGGTTTTTAGATATTACGAGAACCTCAAATTACAGCTTTTCGGCAAATGGGCGCAGCTATTCTTGTACAAATCATAATGCATTTCTAAATATGATGGATGGAGCTCTAAGCGGAAAGACCGGCTTTACCAATAAGGCAGGGTATTGCTATGTGGGGGCTTTGAAAAGGGATGGAAGAACCTATACCTTGGCATTATTGGCATGCGGATGGCCCAACAACAAGACCTATAAATGGTCGGACAGCAGGACTTTATTTTCCTATGGACTGGAACGGTATGAATACCGGGATTTTTCCCCGGAGATTGCGCTGACTTCCATACCGGTATCGGAAGGAGCTGCTAAGGATGGGAATCCTTTTCGGGAAGTGAGCGTGGAAGTAGAGAAGGACGGGGAGGTGCTGCCGATTCGTCTGTTGACAAGTGAACAGGAGCAGGTGGTCGCATATGCGCAGATACAGAAGGTGTTGTATGCACCTGTGAAAGAGGGAGCTGCGGTGGGAACGATCAGTTACTATTTGAGAGAGCAGGGAGGGAGCGAGCACTTCCTGACCAGTGAGATTATTCGAGCGGCAGACAGTGTGGAAAAGAAGGATTTTCAATATTATTTTCTGTATATATACAGGCTCTTTTGCCTGTGAAAACTCTTTGAACCTGCAAATTTATGCATGAATTTGAAAACGGCTGCATATAATATAGTAGCAGGAATCTACTCGGATTCAAAGGGAGGTATGGGGATGACGGCATGGTTTATCTGGCTGGTGATGATGGTGAAGGAAAAGGCGCGGGAAAGCAGACAACATAAAATGGTATGAAAGAAGTTTGATAAAAATATAAAATTCTGCGAGCAATGTCACCTGAGAATACAGATACACTTCCCTACGATATCCTCTAAAGAGATATAGGGATTTTCGAAGTGACGGGAATCATATGAATTTTCTCTGTTATCGCCCAGAACAAATACACAGCCCTCCGGCACCAAAAATGTCTTAGGGCTGTAGGTTTCAACATTTTCATCCAAATACTGAGACTCATCTGCCAACAAGCCGTTAATGTACACATTTCCGTCCTGAAACTCAATAGTGTCCCCGGCAATGCCAATCACACGTTTTCCAAGATAAGCATGTTCCTCTTGAAACCAAAAGGTGATAATATCGCCTCTCTGTACGTTCTTCCATTTATATGCAAGTCTGTTATAAATTGCAATATCTCCTGTCATCAGAGTGGGTTCCATAGAACCTGACACGACACGGGTATTGCAGATAACCATGGTGAAAAAAATAATCACACATCCGGCTTGAACGGTGTATCTGATTAATTTACAAATGGTACTAATATTTAGCAGCCTGTTAAGCTGCTTAGATTCAATTTTTGCTTTGCCCTCTTCATTCACATCAATTACCGTCTCTTCCCTTGGAACGTTTCATTTTCTGTGCAATTACAACTCCCTAAATTGACTAATTTTTTTCTACATTGTATAATAAATGAAATTTAACAAGGAGTCAATAATCTATGTTTTGTCGAAAAAATAAAGAAAAAAATTCTGATGCTCAGACTTCTCACTTGGAAGAAGTTTCTTCCTATATTGATAACGAAATATATGCAATTAAGATGGATAACATCATTAAAATAGTAACAAGCATCATCGCCTTGGTTGTGCTCGTTATCTGTCTTCTTTTCATGTAATGAAACGAGCAATAAAAGGGAGGAGGACAACGGATGTGAGAGAGTTACTGCAAGCAAATCAAATCATTCAAATTACAGATAACAATCCAAATCAATTACCCACACTAGTTGCCATCATTGCTGTTATATATATTCTGTATGCCTTTCTGTCAGTTATCTTCAATAAAAAACGTCTGAAAAAATTACAGGAATGGAAAAGTGAATTGGAACAAAGGAAGTAACAGAAAACGCGTATCACAGATTGTTACGGCAGGAACAAAGGTTGAATCAGAAGGTCTAGTGACGGAAAGTATTCATAGATACATTGAGGAAATCAGTGCGGTAGATGAAAGCGAAGAAAGGCTTCGGCAGATGGGAATGCCTTTTGATAGGGACAAGGTGTGGAATTGTTGAGGGAGATTTACGAGCATTAATATTTTTGAAATATGCCATCGAGAAATTAAAGGATACTTCCGAGTTAGACGCAGATCCTCGTTGGAAAGAGATTGCAATAAAGGTACCGGAAGAATACGTAAAAACGGACACACATTAACAATAAAGGCACCATAAGTTTTGCATTTATACCTAATTAATGGTAGAAAGAAAAGGAATTTTTACCTATATAACCTATTCATGTGTGGA
>CAYOHU010000168.1:0-4365 GCA_964403845.1 uncultured Acetatifactor sp. | reverse complement strand
GCTCATCATTGGGAACCATTTTTAGAATTACAACTTGGGGAGAGTCTCACGGCAAGGCATTAGGTGTGGTGATTGACGGTTGTCCGGCCGGTCTGGAGTTGTCAGAAAGTGACATTCAGAAATACCTTGACCGCAGGAAACCCGGAACAAGTACGATTACAACCCCAAGGAAAGAAGCGGATGAAGTTGAAATCCTTTCCGGTATCTTTGAAGGCCGTACCACTGGTACACCAATTTCACTGATTGTGCACAATACTTCCCAGCTTTCAAAGGATTACAGCGAGATTGCATCCTATTACCGCCCAGGTCATGCCGATTATACCTTTGACCAAAAATTCGGCTTTCGTGATTACCGCGGTGGCGGGCGCTCCTCCGGCAGGGAGACCATAGGTCGAGTAGCCGCCGGTGCAATTGCCTGCAAGATTTTGAAGGAAATGGGCATTGAAGTCTGCGCATATACCCGTTCTCTTGGTCCCATCGAAGCGGACGTGACCCAAATTGACAAAAAAATCATTTTAAGCACTGCCACTGCCATGCCTGACTTGGATGCAGACAAAAAAGCGATAGCCTATCTGGAGGAAGCCAAAAAACGCAGTGACTCCGTGGGTGGTGTCATGGAATGTGTAGTTACAGGCGTTCCTGCCGGAATCGGTGATCCGGTTTTTGAAAAGCTGGATGCCAACCTTTCCAAGGCAATTATGTCCATCGGTGCAGTAAAGGCGGTAGAAATTGGTGACGGCACTGCTGTTTCCTCCTGCTATGGCAGTGAAAATAATGATGCCTTTTGCCTGAAGGACGGACAAATTGCAAAGGCTTCCAACCATTCCGGTGGAATTTTGGGCGGAATCAGCGATGGAGACACCATCCTAATCAGAGCGCATGTGAAGCCAACGCCCTCCATTTACTCTAACCAACAGACCGTAACCAGAAACGGAGAAGAAATTGAAGTTACCATCAAAGGTCGTCACGATCCTGTTATTGTACCACGCGCAGTTGTTGTGATGGAGTGTATGACCGCTCTCACCGTTCTGGATGCTATGATGGTTAACATGTCAGCAAAGCTGGAGGCCCTGACGGAGTTCTATAAATAACCAAAAGCCCACTGCTTCTTTATGGAATTCACACCATTCAGAAGCAGTGGGCTTTCTTAGCATAAATATTACTGCAGCTTATAAAAGACAACACAATTCGGTACATTTACTTTAATTTCTGCCCCGTTCATAATCAAGGTTCCCGCCTCCGGATCCACATGGAAGAAGGTCATTTCGTTGCTTTCATGATTCAGGGATACCAAAAATCTATTGTTAGGGAATAATGCTGCATCCTTGGGGTACTCACCACTGATAGGAAGGCAGAAATTCTTGGTCAACATTCCTGTTTCCTGATCCACGTTATAAATGACAACAGAATTATCTCCCGCATTGGTTGTAAGCAGATACTTGTAATCAGCCGAAAAATTCAATGCGCTTGATGCATTGTTGTTTCCTTTAGTTAATTTTGCAGTCTCTATCGTCTGAATCTTCTCAAAATAGGGATCACCATCCTTATCTTCATATCGGTAAACATCAATATAACATTTCCATTCATGTACGATATATACATATTTTCCATCGCCGGATATCTCGACGAATCGGGGACCTGATTCCATTTCACTGCGCATTACGTCAGCCAGCTTTACCTTTCCCTTATTCGTATCAAACCGATAAACATTGATGTGATCCATACCCTGATCCGTCACCAAAAGGTACTTATTATCAAGAGTCATTTTCGCACAATTGATATGAGGTCTGAAATTGCGCTCTGCAATCGTTCCAAGACCTTTATGGAATATTTCATCAGTAATTTCACCGATGGAACCATCCTCATTCAAACGAAGAATTGTCAGCTTTCCATCGTGATATCCTGCTACAAAGAGGAACTTATCTGTGTAATCCGTGGACAGATAGCACCCTCTCATACCATTGATATAGGCAAAATTTATTTTTTCGAGAGCTCCATCCTTCAATACCCTATATGCTTCTACCCCAAAATCCGTAATAGAATAAAGATATTTCTTATTGTGTGAAATACAAACATAAGAACAATTCGTAATCTCTATCTGCGTCTTCTCCACGAAACGTCCCTTCTCCATATCCACATCATATATTTTTATACCATGGTTATCTCCCATAGTGTAAGTGGAAACATATGCCACATATTTTTCGTTTGTCATGACTGTTACCTCCGTTCTGTCTTCTACGACATTAAATATAGCACATATATCTTTTTTTTGAAACACTTTTTCCCTATAAACTCATTCGTTTTTTTCCCTTTGTTTCATTTTGAAAAATAATACAGCCTCACCGGCGAATTATTCGTTGACTTTCCTTCGATTTATGTATATATTTAAACTAATTTGTAATTATTCAGCACCATGCGAATATTTGTTTTTACAAAGCTCAAGATGCTTCAGTACAGAAAGGGATGTCAGTCATGAAAAAGGACGCATTGGTCAATCTTGTTAATATTTCAAAATCTTACGACGGTCAGCTTATTTTGGATGACTTGAATCTTTATATTCGCGAGAATGAATTTTTAACTCTTTTGGGTCCCAGCGGCTGTGGAAAAACCACTACCCTCAGAATTTTAGGAGGCTTCGAAAAACCCGATAACGGGCAGGTAATCTTTAACGGACAGGATATCACCAATCTTCCGCCAAATAAACGTAATCTAAATACTGTTTTCCAAAAGTATGCCTTGTTCACTCACATGACAATCGCAGAAAACATTGCTTTCGGTCTTAAAATCAAAAACAAAAGCAAGACTTATATAGATGATAAAATTAAGTATGCTCTCAAGCTGGTGAATCTGGATGGCTTTGGCAATCGTATGCCCGATTCTCTGAGCGGCGGTCAACAGCAGCGTATCGCCATTGCACGTGCCATTGTGAATGAGCCCAAGCTGCTTTTATTGGATGAGCCCCTGGGAGCTCTCGACCTGAAGCTGCGTCAGGACATGCAATACGAATTAATCCGTCTGAAAAACGAACTGGGAATTACCTTTATTTATGTTACGCATGATCAGGAGGAAGCCCTTACCATGTCCGATACCATTGTGGTAATGAATCAGGGCTATATCCAGCAGATTGGCACTCCTGAAATGATCTATAACGAACCGGAGAATGCATTTGTGGCCGACTTTATCGGTGACAGCAATATCATCAGTGCCACCATGGTCAGAGACCGTCTTGTAGAGATTCTCGGTGCACGCTTTGTCTGTGTTGATGAAGGCTTCGGCGAGAATACTCCCGTGGATGTAGTCATCCGCCCCGAGGATGTGGAGCTTGTTTCTCCCGAGGATGGTATCATTCAGGGTACTGTAACACACTTAATCTTTAAGGGTGTCCACTATGAAATGGAGGTTACTGCCGGCGGCTTTGAATGGCTGGTTCACTCTACCAGAATGCACGAAATCGGCAGTCATGTAGGTATCAAGGTGGATCCCTTTAACATCCAGATTATGAACAAACCGGAATCTGAGGATGAGGAGGCTGTCGGAGTTAATGAGTAAAAAAATGTTATCGCTCCCTTTTTTATTCTGGTCAGCCTTATTCATCATTATCCCCATATGTATGGTGTTTTATTATGGTTTGACCGATAAAACAGGTGCTTTTACTTTAGAAAATATTCTGGCCATCACTACACCAGAGCATTCAAAGGCATTATGGGAGGCACTGAAGCTCTCCTTAATCAGTACAATCATTTGTTTTGTGCTGGCTTATCCTTTAGCAATGATACTCAGCAATTTGAGTACCAGCCAGCACTCTTTCATTGTACTGATATTTATTCTTCCCATGTGGATGAATTTTCTTCTCCGCACCCTTGCATGGCAGACGCTTTTGGAAAAAACCGGAGTCCTTAATAATATTCTGAAGCTGCTAGGGCTTCCGTCTTTAGATATTATCAATACTCCTTCTGCCATTGTACTAGGCATGGTATATAACTTCCTGCCTTTTATGGTTTTACCTATTTACAATGTTCTTATAAAGATTGACCACAACATCATAAATGCAGCGCGTGACCTGGGAGCAAATGAGCTTCAGACCTTTTTGAAGATTATATTTCCCTTAAGTATCCCCGGCGTGATAAGTGGTATTTCCATGGTATTTGTCCCCGCTCTCACAACCTTCGTCATTTCAAAGATATTAGGCGGAAGCAAGATTCTGTTGATTGGCAATGTCATTGAGCAGGAATTTACCCAGACAGGCAACTGGAATTTAGGAAGCGGTCTCTCCATTGTACTTATGATGTTCATTATATTTAACATGGTGCTCACCGCAGTCTCTGATAAAGACGGGGAGGCAAATGTATTATGATAAGATCCGGT
>CAYOHU010000167.1:0-4378 GCA_964403845.1 uncultured Acetatifactor sp. | reverse complement strand
GGTTGGTGACCTCCATACTGATGAGCTGCACGGAGACCATCTTTTACACCATGAGCGTCTATTTCCTGGCTGCTAAGGTGACTAAGACGCGCTTCACCCTCTTTGGTGCTCTTCTTTCAACATTTGCGGGCACCATCGCAAGTGTTGTTTTGGCGAGAATGATGCTGTAGGGAAGCCGCAGGAAAAATAAAGGGGAAAAAAGTAAAATGACTGCGGAAACTCAGGAGTTAACTAGCTTGTCTTTTACATGCAAAAATAGTATAATAAAACGGTTAATATCATGTTGTATATGTGCAGGAGATAGCGATGGAAGCAGGGAATAAAATGTATGCTCTGGCCGAAAGGCTTTTCCCCATTGGGAGAAGTTTGACCGGACAGGGCGTCAGAGACAGCTTGAATATTTTGAAGGAACAGATTCCTGAGTTGGAGATCAGGGAGGTTCCCAGCGGCTATCAGGCATTTGATTGGACGGTACCGAAGGAATGGGAAATTGAGGAAGGCTATATTGAGGACGAACAGGGAAACCGTATTATAGATTATCATGTCAATAATCTCCATATCATGGGATATTCCACACCGGTGGATGCCTATGTGGAGTTGGAGGAGTTGCTTGGTTATATCCGTGTGGAGGAAGAACAGCCGGATGTGATCCCTTATGTGACCTCCTATTATACACCGAGATTTGGCTTTTGCATGTCAAAAAACATGCGGGATTCGCTGAAGCCGGGAATCTATCATATGGTGATCAAAAGCCGGCTGTTTGACGGGGTGCTCAATTATGCAGAGCTTCTTATACCGGGAAAGAGTCAGAAAGAGGTTTTACTCTCCACCTATATCTGCCACCCGTCCATGGCAAATAATGAGCTTTCCGGGCCAGTATTGGCTGTCTGGCTGGTTAAATGGTTGAAGACGTTGGATCGCCGTTTGTCTTATCGGCTGGTCATCGTGCCGGAAACCATTGGCTCCATTGTATATCTGAGCAAAAATCTGGCTACTTTAAAGGAAAATACGATAGCGGGCTTTGTGCTTAGCTGTGTAGGAGATAACAGGGCTTATTCTTATATTGAGACCAGAAATGGGGATACTCTGGCAGATAAGGTGATGCAAAATGTATTGCAATATGCACATCCTGAATATAAACAATACAGCTTCCTAGACAGGGGCTCGGACGAAAGACAGTATAATGCCCCCGGTGTGGATTTGCCGGTGTGCGGCTTCTGCCGGTCTAAATACGGAGAGTATCCGGAGTATCATACCTCTGCAGATGATATGAGCTTCATTTCGCCGGAAGGGCTGATGGGTGCTTATGAGGTAATGCAGCAGGTGATTATGGCTCTGGAGTATAACAGATATTATAAAGTGAATTGCCTGTGTGAGCCGCAGCTTGGCAAGAGGGGTTTATATCCCACTGTCAGCAGGAAGGGCATCTATGATGAGGTGAAGAAACTGACCAATCTGATTGCCTATGCAGACGGAGAAAGAGATCTGCTGGATATCAGTAATAAGATCGGTGTGCCGGTCGGCGAAATGATCCCGAATATTGATAAGCTTTTGGAAAGCGGTCTGTTAGGGGAAGTATGAAATTAAGCATCATTATGGCTGCTTATAATATGCTTGCAGATGGAAAGCCGGAGTATTGCCTGCAGTTGCTGCAGACATATTGTGCAGTCAGATACAGAAAATAGATAAAAGGCAGAGTGATTATGGGTAGGATTTTTAAGAAAATGAATGTCCTTTTGGACAGTAAGCAGAAATGCTCCATGGTATTGCTGATCATTATGATGATTGTTGGTGCGGGACTACAGGTGGCCGGTGTGGGTATGATCGTACCGGTGGTAAATGTGGTCATGAATTCCAACGCAACGGAAAGCGAAGGACTGGTCCGTACACTTTATGAGTTGCTTGGAGGCGGCTCAAAGGAGCGCTTTACGGTTATTATCATGCTGGGACTGATCGCTATCTTTGTCATCAAAAATGTGTTTTTGTTTTTCCAGCAAAAGTTCATGTATGCTTTTGTTTATACCAATCAGTTCCGTACATCTGAGCGCATGATGAAGAACTATTTAAGAAGAGGATATGAATATTATCTGAATGCGGATACAGCGGTGGTACAGCGAAACATTACATCTGACGTAAATAATATGTATGCACTGATCCTTGCTGTTTTGCAGCTGATTTCAGATGTCATTATTTTTGCTTTCCTGGTATGCTATTGCATGGCACAGGATGTAGGTATGACCTTGCTTCTGGCAGTGGTAATGCTGTTGCTTTTGTGGGTAATCAAACAGATCCTAAAGCCCATCCTGCGTAAGGCGGGCAAGGACAATCAGGACTATTACAGCGGACTGTTTAAATGGATCTCCCAGACGGTGCAGGGCATTAAGGAAGTCAAGGTGATGGGCAAGGAGCAGTATTTTGTGGCAGAATATGTAAAATGCGGCGAAGGTTATGTGAATGCTGTCCAGAAGTACAGTCTGTACAATAATATTCCCAAGCTGTTCATTGAGACTATTTGCATCATATGCATGATAGGATATCTGCTTGTGATGCTTTTAAACGGTGTAAGCTCAGAGGATATGGTGCAGACCCTGACGGCCTTTGCGGCAGCAGCACTGGTATTGCTTCCCTGTGTTAACCGTATTAATAACGAGATTAATAATATTTCCTATTTTGAACCGTTCTTTATGGGAGTAACAGATCATCTGCAGGATGAGATCAGCGGTGAGAAGACAGATATGTCCTTTGCTGATGAAGCAGAAGAAAAGCTTCCTGTGAAGCAAAGAATTGTCATGAAGGATATCAGCTATGCATATCCGGGAACGGAAAAGCTGATTTTTGACCATGCAGACCTGGAGATACCGGTAGGCAAGGCAGTCGGCATTGTAGGAATCTCAGGCGCAGGAAAATCTACAGTAGTTGATCTGATGTTAGGACTTCTTGAGACCAATCAGGGCACGATTTATGCGGATGATGTGAATATAAAGGATCAGTATCGTGCATGGCTTAAGAATATAGGATATATTCCGCAGATGATTTTTATGTTGGATGATACGATCCGTCACAATGTGGCATTTGGTATACCGGATGAAAAGATTGATGAAGACCGTCTCTGGGAGGTGCTGAAGGAAGCACAGTTAGATGAGTTCATCAGAACATTGCCGGAAGGATTGGATACCAGTATCGGAGAAAGAGGAATCCGCTTATCCGGCGGACAGAGACAGAGAATCGGTATTGCCAGAGCTTTATATGAGGATCCGGAGGTATTGATCCTGGATGAGGCAACCTCTGCACTGGATAATGATACGGAGGCAGCCATTATGTCCTCCATCAACAGATTCCATGGAAAGAAGACATTGATCATCATTGCACACAGATTGCAGACTATTGAGAAATGTGACATTGTATACAGAGTAGAAAACGGTAAGACCGTAATCGAAAGAGGAGGGCAAGATGCTTAAGTCTGTTTTGGATTATCTGGAGGGAAGCGTTGTCAAATACCCGGATAAGATTGCTGTAGCGGATATTCACGGCAGCTATACCTATGGTGAGTTGTCGCAGAAAGCAAGGGCACTGGGCAGTTTTTTGGCACATAGGGGACTGCAGAAGGATGCACCGGTGGTGGTATTGTTAGATAAGGAAATTCTGGCATTGCCGACCTTTTGGGGGATCACCTACGCCGGCGGTATTTATGCACCTCTGGATGCACATGCTCCGGTCAGCAGATTGAAGCTGATCATAGAAGTATTACAGCCTGCCTATTTACTTACAAAACCGGATTATTATGAGAAGGCACTGGAGCTGGTGCCGGAAGCAAAGATCATTATGGCGAAGGAGGCGTGCAGGGAAGAAGCAGACGATGCTTTGCTTGCCAAAATCCAAAGAGGGCGTATTGACACGGATCCGGTCTACATTATCTGTACCTCCGGTTCCACAGGTGTGCCCAAAGGGGTTGTGATCAGCCACCGGGCAGTGATCGATTTTACTGAGGAAGCCAGCGAGGTCATGGAATTTTCCGAGGAGGAGATTTTTGCCAATCAGGCACCCTTTTATTTTGATGCTTCTGTGCCGGATCTGTACTGTACGATCCGAAACGGAGCTACGCTGCATATTATCCCGGAGGAATGGTTTGCCTTCCCGATTCGTGTGTTGGAATACATGAAGGAGCGGAAGGTAAATGCTATTTTCTGGGTGCCTTCGGCTTTGATCGTAACGGCGAACCTGCGCGCTTTGCGTGAGGTGGACATGTCCTGCTTAAAGAAGGTAATGTTCTGCGGTGAGGTAATGCCCGTAAAGCAGTATAATATGTGGAAAAAAGCCATACCACAGGCAAAATATGTGAATTATTACGGTCCCTCCGAAACCACCTATGCAAGCACTT
>CAYOHU010000166.1:0-4425 GCA_964403845.1 uncultured Acetatifactor sp. | reverse complement strand
CTGCGATGGCTTTGCCGATACCGCGGGAGGCACCTGTAATCAAGGCATTAAGATTTGCATTGTTCATGGGCTGTTCCTTTCTGTTTTTCCCGTGCGCTTGGCGAAGGTATCTGACCGGAGCCTTAAGGCGCACGATAGAAGTCATGACCTTAGTATAGCATATTGGGAGCAATTACGGTATAATTTTGGATAAAAAGGAGTTTTTGCGCAAGGCGGTTTTCCTATGAAAGCGTATAGGCGTCAGGTGAAAGGGTATAGCTGTCAGAAAATAGTACAGAATAATGAGTAACCGGGGATCGTCAGGGTCGGAAGGGAGTTAGTGCATGTATGATGTAATTATTATCGGTTCGGGGCCGGCAGGACTTTCAGCGGCTGTATATGCAAGCAGAGCGGGACTGAATACATTGGTATTGGAAAAGAATTTCATGAGCGGCGGACAGATTCTGAATACGTATGAGGTGGACAACTATCTGGGCATGCCGGGAGTAAACGGCTTCGATATGGGCATGCAGTTTCGTGCCCACGCGGACAAATTCGGAGTTCCTTTTCAATCAGCAACCGTGTTATCGATTGAGGATTTGGGGGACAAGAAGCTGGTGCACACGGCAAAGGAAGTGTACGAGACCAAAACGGTGATTGTTGCTACGGGAGCGCAGCATGCACAGCTTGGTGTAGTCGGAGAGGAAGAGTTCATGGGAAGAGGCGTTTCCTACTGTGCCACCTGTGACGGAGCTTTTTTTGGCGGAAAGACAGTCGCTGTAGTCGGTGGCGGGGATGTTGCGCTGGAGGATGCGATATATCTGACTAATGTCTGTGAAAAGGTGTATCTGATTCACAGAAGAGATGAGCTTCGCGGAGCGATGATTCTACAGGAGAACCTAAAAAAACTATCAAATGTGGAAATCCTTTACAGCCATGTGGTGGAGGAGATTTGCGGAACAGAGAGGGTAGAATCCATTCGGATACAGAATGGGAAGACGGGTGAGAAAAGGGAGCTTACATTGTCAGGAGTATTTGTAGCTGTGGGTACCCTTCCGGACACCAAATTACTCAAGGGACTTGTTGCCTTAAATGAAGGCGGTTTTGTGATTGCAGGAGAAGACTGTGTGACAGACAGGCCGGGAATCCTGGCAGCAGGGGATATTCGAAGAAAGCCCCTGCGGCAGGTGGCGACAGCGGTTGCAGACGGCGCCAATGCTGCAGTCAGCGCGGAGGCTTACTGTAGAAGATGAGACACTAAAAGTAATTTATTGTAACTATTCAGCCCACATTCGCAAAAACGTGCTTTCAGCACTTTCCTTTTGCTCATGTGGTTACTTCGCCACATAAATCTGTAAATACACTTCTGCTCATGCAAGCATGGCAGCCGCATATTCACAGATTTGCGTGGCTCTGAATAGTTACAATTAATTAAGAATAGCGAAAGAATACGAAAATATTTCGAAGAAATTAAAATTTGAAATCTGGTGACTCAGTCCCACGCAATGCCTTGGAATCCTTGAAAAATGGGAGATTCTGTGTTTTTTGCCAAAGGAATCCTCCTGTTGACAAAAGCTTTTCTTCGTGATATATTTGTTAACAGATGTAATAAATTTGTAACAAATAAACGGTGCGGCTGCATCGTGTCTGCGAACCTAAGCTCGCAGATGTGAGAAAGGCATGGTTAATAGTATGGTTCGTGGTTCAGTAAGAATAGTTGCCTGTACTTTGGCGGCAGCCCTTACCTTTTCGAATATGAGTGTTGTAGCGGATGCGGCAGTATCTGTTTTGCCCAGTGGCGGTGTGGATTTGACACTTGCCAATGGTAATAAATTAGAAAATATCACTGCCGGTTTAGGGAATGTGACGATTCCCTTAGAGTCGATTATAGAGCTTGCAATTCAGGATACGGAGCCTGCGATGGCGGATGCTGTGGCAGAACCCTCTGAGGAGGATATCTTTCGGAATCTTGTGATTGCACAGGTGAATGATTATGTGAATGTCAGAAGCATTCCCAGTGAAGAGGGAGAGATTTTAGGAAAGCTGTATAATAATTCCGTGGGTACCTTTCAGGGTGAAGAGGACGGATGGTATCAGATCACATCCGGTACCGTGACGGGATATGTCAAAGGCGAATATTGTGTGACAGGTGATGCGGCAGTGGAGCTGGCAAAGCAGGTGGGAACCAGACTGGCTACAGTCACCACAACCACTCTGTTTGTTCGTACTGAGCCGACGACAGAGTCTTCCGTAATGGGAATGGTTCCGCTTGAGGAGGAGTTGCTGGTGCTGGAGGAAGCAGAGGGCTGGGTGAAGGTTGATATTGAGGAAGGTACCGGCTGGGTATCTGCGGATTATGTTACTCTTCATTCCGAATTTGTTCAGGCTGAATCCAAGGAAGAAGAAGCGGCTCGTCTTGCAAAGGAAGCAGAGGAGAGAAAGAAGGCGCGTAAGGCAGCAGCGGCTAAGACAGCAAAGTCGAAGAATCAGGAAACCATTGCTGCTGCGACAGCGACTGTTGCGGCCACCGATGGCAGTGAAATGGGTAAGGCTGTTGCGGAATACGCATTGCAGTTTGTAGGAAATCCCTATGTTTACGGCGGAACAAGCTTAACAAAAGGTGCAGATTGCTCTGGCTTCGTAATGAGTGTATATGCAAACTTCGGTGTGAGTCTGCCTCATTCCTCAGCGTCAGACAGAAAACAGGGTTACGCTGTCGATGGCTTAGAGAATGCACAGCCCGGTGACTTGGTTTGTTATTCCGGTCATGTCGCAATCTATATCGGAGACGGACAGATTGTGCATGCTTCCAGCAGTAAGACCGGTATCATTGTATCCAAGGCAAATTATAAGAAGGTGTTGGCCGTAAGAAGAATTTTCTAGGGCATGCGCGGATAATATCATAATCTAAATGACTGCTGTATCACCTGAAGATACAGCAGTTTTTGTATTTCAGCAGGAAAAGTAAAGGCTTCTGTTCAAAAAGGAGGTATATAGAAAACGTATGCAGACAGAGGTGGTTACATGACACGTGTGATTTTGTTCAAGTAATTGTGCGATTTGTCAAAATATTGAAAATGTAGCTAAAGTACTATTGACTTCCTGCGTCTGTGCAACTTGTACAAAAAAGACGTAAAAGACGTTTGAACAATAAATAAAGAACAAAAATACGACAAAAGTTATCCACATAAAAAAACCAGTAAAATCAGACAAAGGGAACTTATACACCAGGTTATACACATTATCCACAGCTTTTTGTGGGAATCAAAGCAGTTTGAATTCCGTGGTTCACGGAACATTTGTTTTGTGAAGTTGTAATAAAAATCAAAAAATAGAGAATTTTGTCGTAAAATCAGTTGACAGACATAATGTCATAAATATATAAAAAAATGGTGAAATTGTTGCAAAACACTGAATAAATATGTTATAATGAATACACAATAAATACTGAAAGGGTGATGGACATGAAGTTTGTTATTGTAGGAAGAAATATTGAGGTTACTCCGGGATTAAAAGCAGCGGTTGAAGACAAGATTGGTAAATTGGAAAAGTATTTCAACCCCGATACGGAAGTTCACGTAACCTTAAGCGTTGAAAAGGATCGTCAGAAAATAGAAGTTACGATACCCGTAAAAGGCAGTATCATTCGTTCTGAGCAGGTTAGCAACGATATGTACGTATCCATTGACTTGGTGGAAGAGATTATCGAGAGGCAGTTAAAGAAGTATAAGAATAAGATTGTGGACAAGAAACAGGCGGCTGCATCCTTTAGTCAGATGTATGTTGAGAACGATTATATGGATGATGAAGAGGTTCAGATTGTCCGTACCAAGAAGTTTGACATTAAGCCTATGTATCCCGAAGATGCATGTATCCAGATGGAACTGTTGGGACACAATTTCTTTGTGTTCTGTAATGCAGAGACCGATCAGGTGAATGTGGTATACAAGAGAAAAGGTGATACCTACGGATTGATTGAGCCTGAGAGCTGATACTGTGACCCTGAGTTTTATGTAATCGTTACACTATCTGTTTGCCCTGACTATTATGAAATGGTGTATCTGACAGGAAAAATATAGGACATGCTTCGTGCCGGAAAGGCACCTGGCATGTCCTTTATATTTTTATTCACTCGCTACTCATCGTTGACAGCGGCAGCTAATCGTTATTTTTTTGTCAAATTATTTTTAAAAGTCATTGCAAAAGCATTTAGCCTATGATAAAATGATTGAAGTGGTAATGATAAAAAAATAACAATCATAAAATAACACTAAAAACATTGGAGGAAAAACAAATGGCAAAGAAAGTTGTATTAGCAGGCGCTTGCCGTACCGCAATCGGAACTATGGGCGGCTCACTGAGCACGACTCCCGCAGCAGAGCTTGGTGCTATCGTGATCAAAGAAGCATTGAACAGAGCAGGTGTTGCTCCTGAGCAGGTTGATCA
>CAYOHU010000165.1:0-4432 GCA_964403845.1 uncultured Acetatifactor sp. | reverse complement strand
ACCAAACACCATTGTGGTCTTATCAATAACTCCTGCTTCCTTCATCTCATGATACAAATCGTTACCCTCACGGGTACGCTCGCCGACACCCGTGAAAACGGAATATCCGCCGTGCTCGGTAGCAATGTTACGAATCAGCTCCTGAATCAGTACGGTCTTACCTACCCCGGCTCCTCCGAACAGACCAATCTTACCACCCTTCTGGTAAGGACACAGAAGGTCAACAACCTTAATACCGGTCTCAAGAAGCTCCGTCTCTGTAGACTGTGCCTCGAAGCTGGGTGCCGGTCTGTGAATGGGCTCATAAGTCACCCCTTCCGGAGCCGGCTGATTATCTATAGGCTGACCCAATACATTAAAAATTCGTCCAAGTGTATTCTCTCCAACAGGAACGGAAATGGGTGCGCCTGTAGCAATGGCATCCATACCTCTTACCAGTCCGTCTGTGGAACCCATTGCGATACATCTGACCGTATCGTCACCCAAGTGCTGGGAAACTTCTACAACCAGCTCACCGCCGTCGTTGGTAGGGATTCGAATTGCTTCGTTAATCTCAGGAAGCTTTCCCGTGTCAAAACGCACATCCAGCACCGCTCCGACTACCTGGGTAACCTTTCCTTTATTCTCTCCTGCCATTTTTACCTCTTTCCTGCCCGCTGTCCGCGGGCTGTTTCAAATCTTTTTAGCCAAGTGCCTCTGCACCGGCGATAATTTCTGTCAGCTCCTGTGTAATGGAACCCTGTCTTGCCCTGTTATATTTCAGTGCCAGGTCGCTGATCATCTCCTCAGCGTTGCTGGTTGCATTATCCATTGCCTGCATACGCGCGCCATTTTCACTTGCCACTGCTTCCATCATTGCCCCGTATATCAGACTCGTGATATACTTCGGAATAATCATATCCAGAGCAGTCTCATCCTCCGGCTCGAAATTCATAATCGCCCCTTCGTAGGTATCGGTCTCTTCCTGCTCGGCTTTTCGGTCCACGGGCAACAAACGAATCAGCCTTGGCTCATGACTCACGGTATTCCTAAATGCCGTGTACGCCAGATAAATCTCACCGATTTCGTCCTTTGCAAACGCATCAAGTAATCTTCCTGTCAGAAGTAAAGCATCCGTATAGGAAGGATCCTCTATCACCTCCGGCAGCTCTTCCCTGATCTCGTAGCCGCTTCTTTTGAGTATCTCCCTGCCTTTGTTGCCGATAGCGTAGACCAGCACATCCTCTTTTTTCCAGCTTTCGTGTCCGGTAATCAGCTTCACAACATTGGAGTTGTAGCCGCCTGCAAGACCCCGGTTAGAGGTTATCACAATCACAGCCTTCTTGGCAGATTGTCCGGGAACAAGGTATTTGTGGTCAATCTGTCCCACCTTGGAAAGGATATGACCTACTGTCGTATACATACAATCAAAATATGCTTTGGAGCGTTCCGCACCGGCTCTGGCGCGCTGTAATTTCACAGTGGATACCAGCTTCATCGCCTTGGTGATCTGCTGGGTACCCTGAATACTGCTTTTACGGCGCTTTATATCACGCATTGATGCCATAGTTCGCCCTCATTTCTACATAAAAGTTTTACTTAGTATTTTTTCGTTGCTTTGAACTCATCCAGCGCCTTCTTCAAAAGCTCCTCCGTCTCATCGGAAATCACCTTCTCAGAAGCGATATTACCGGGAATCTCAGGATATTTGGTATCCAAAAACTCGAAGAACTCCTTCTCGAACGCCGTGATTTCATCCACCGGCACATTCAACAGATATTTGTTGGTCACCGCATAGATGATGATAACCTGATACTGTACCGGCATGGGCTGGTACTGAGACTGCTTCAGCACTTCCTTGATTCTCTCTCCCTGCGCCAGCTTCTCCTTGGTATCGGCATCCAGCTCCGAGCCAAACTGTGCGAACGCTGCCAGCTCACGGTACTGAGCAAGCTCGGTACGAATCGGTGCTGCGATTTTCTTCATAGCCTTAATCTGTGCCGCACCGCCCACTCGTGAAACGGAAAGTCCTGCATTTACAGCAGGGCGGAAGCCTGCATTGAACATTTCTGTTTCCAGATAAATCTGTCCGTCAGTGATGGAGATTACATTCGTCGGAATATACGCAGATACGTCACCTGCCTGTGTCTCGATGATGGGAAGCGCAGTCAAGGATCCGCCGCCGTACTCGTCGCTCATTCTCGCTGCTCTCTCCAATAATCTGGAATGCAGATAGAATACATCACCGGGATATGCCTCACGTCCGGGGGGACGACGAAGCAGCAAGGAGAGTGTACGATATGCGGTAGCATGCTTACTCAAATCATCATATACCACCAAGACATCCTCTCCGTTCTCCATCCACTCTTCGCCGATGGCACAGCCTGAGTAGGGAGCAATATACTGCAAGGGAGCCAGGTCACTGGCTGTTGATACCACTACAGTGGTATAAGCCATAGCTCCGAATTCTTCTAAGGTTTTCACAATATTTGCAACGGTAGATGCCTTCTGACCGATTGCAACATAAATACATTTTACGTTCTGTCCCTTTTGATTGATAATGGTGTCGATTGCTATTGCAGTCTTACCGGTCTGACGGTCACCAATGATCAGCTCACGCTGACCTCTTCCGATGGGAACCATGGAATCAATGGCCTTAATACCGGTCTGCAAAGGTGTATCTACGCTTTTTCTGGTAATAACACCGCTTGCAACTCTTTCAATCTTGCGGAATTTGGTGGTCTGCACAGGACCCTTTCCGTCAATGGGCTGCCCCAGCGCATTGACTACTCTGCCCAGCAATGCATCCCCTACAGGAACCTCTACAACACGCCCCGTGGTCTTTACCGTATCGCCTTCATTAATGTTTCTGGCACTGCCTAGCAGTACTACACCAACATTGTCTTCCTCCAGGTTAAGCACCATTCCGTATACATCGCCCGGGAACTCCAGCAGCTCACCCTGCATTGCATTTTCCAGACCATGAACACGGGCAATACCGTCTGCCACCTGAATCACAGTACCCACATCGGATACATCAAGCTGGGACGCATATTTTTTTATCTGCTCCTTGATCACAGAACTTATTTCTTCTGGTCTTAAATTCATTGTTCTGTAGCACCTTTCTTTCAGTTCATTAGCCTAACTGAATCTGTAATAATTGTTTTGTCAACTCATCGATCTTCGTGCGAACACTGCTGTCCACCACCCTGTCACCGATGCGGATCACCATACCCGCGATCAGCGAGCCATCCACACTATAATGCAGCTCCATACTCTCATAGGATGTGGTCTCAAGCAGTCTGCTCTTCACTGCCTCTTTTTGGGCTTCATTCAATTCCACAGCTGAGGTCACGTATGCTACACCGATCCTCTGCACTTCCTTTACCTTGTCGATGAAGTACCGGAATATTGCCTGCAAATCGCCGTAACGCTCCTTATTGATCACAATTTCAAGAAAGCCTGTCAATTCATCACTGATTCGTCCTTTAAAGACATTTTCTGCAACCTGCACTTTCTCCTGCTTGGGAATCCCCGGATGCCCAAATAGCTTATCCAGCTCAGGATTCTGTTTCAGTGCCGTCTGCATCCCCTGAATCTCTTCCATGAACTCACGGGTTTTATTCTGCTCCACCGCAATCTCGAACAAAGCCTCACCATATGTCTTTGCAACTATTTTAGCCATGTGCCTTCACCCATTTCTTTCAGAGTTTCGTCAATCAGTCGATCCTGCACTGTGGTATCGATGGAGGCGGACACCACCTTGCCTGCCATCATGGATGCAATAGAGATGATTTCCTTTTTCACATCATCCGCCATCTTCTGCTTTTCCAGCTCAGCCTCCACACGCGCCCTTTCCAGAATGCGAGCCGCCTCTTCCTTCGCCTGTGCAATGATTTGATTCTCATTGGTCAGCGCTTTTCTGCGTGCCTCACTTAAGATGACCTCCGCTTCTTTGTCAACATTTTTCAGCTTCTCTTCATATTCTGTTCTCAGTGCCTGCGCCTGTTCCATGTTCTCCTTCGCGTCTTCCAATTCTGCCGCAATCTTCTCGGTACGACTGTGCAGCATCCTTCTGACCGGTTCGAACAGATAATAGCTAAATGCCAGAAAAAGGACAAATATCGCAATGATCGTGAGACAGGAATCCGCTATCAGCTGCCAGTCCAGATCAAAAAGTCTTTCCATGGACTCGCCCCCTGTTAAAAGTATCATTATCTTCCTCCTTTTCAGTTATCCATGCTCTAGGGATAAAGCTTTCCCCATTATGGCAACAGAGGTTTTACGAACAGTAACAGCATAGCAACCAACAAACCGTACAAACCGGTTGTCTCTGCAACTGCCTGACCTAATAACATGGTTGTGGTGATATCTGATTTTGCACCGGGGTTACGTCCTACTGCTGCTGCAGCATGTCCTGCTGCAATACCCTGTCCTACACCGGGTCCGATAC
>CAYOHU010000164.1:2243-4507 GCA_964403845.1 uncultured Acetatifactor sp. | reverse complement strand
ACTAATCGAGAGAAAAACGAAAATAGTAGGGGAACTTTGCATCATTTATCCCTACTAAAAAGAAAAAAAGCCTCAAAAGTAGGGAAGGTTCGTAGGAGAATACCCTACTAATCGAGAGAAAAACGAAAATAGTAGGGGAACTTTGCATCATTTATCCCTACCAAAAAGAGAAAAAGCCTCAAAAGTAGGGAAAGTAGAAAAAACGGCGCGGAACAGCAAAAAACACAGCGGAACAGCAAAAAGCGGCGCGGAACAAAAACATAGGTCAACCGGGAGGGGAAGAAATCCTTTTGCCGGTTGACCTATGTTTTATTTCTCGCTCATCTGCTCAAGCAGCTGAATCTTGATATCGTACAGCTTAGGGGACAAATCGACATATACCTGATGAGGATTCACCAGACGTTTTGTTTCATCCCAGAGAGTGTCTAGTTCTTCCTGACAGTATGTGCGGATATCCATAACCTTCGGAGAGGTATAGCAGCACTCACCATTCTTGAAAATCTGCTTCATAATGGGGCGCATGGTATAAGTGCCGCCTTTTAATTTGGTTTTCTTCCAAGGTTCCACAGGGTCGAAGAGAAGCAAATCATCCTCTTCATTGTAGACTTCGCCAACCAGACAGATTAAGTCGGCTTTGATTTTGCCGCTTTCCTTCTCGTAAATACGATAAATCATTTTGTTCCCGGGATTGGTAACCTTCTCAGAGTTCTCGGATAGCTTTATCTTAGGAATGAATTTGCCGTCCTTTCCCTGAATGGCAGCGAGCTTGTAAACACCACCGAAGGAAGGGTTATCCTTTGAGGTAATCAGATTAGTGCCAACACCCCATGAGGTAATAGCTGCTCCCTGTACCTTCAGGCTGTCAATCAGATATTCGTCCAAATCGTTGGAGGCCGAGATGACTGCATCGGGAAAACCGGCAGCATCCAGCATCTTGCGGGCTTTCTTGGACAGATAGGCCAAGTCGCCGCTGTCCAGACGGATTCCGTAGTAGGTCAGAGGAATGCCGGCTTCGCGCATTTCCGTAAATACACGGATGGCATTGGGAACGCCGGATTTCAAGGTATCGTAAGTATCGACCAGCAGGATGCATGCGCCGGGATACATGCCTGAATAAGTTTTGAAGGCAGTATATTCATCGGGGAAACTCATAATCCAACTGTGAGCATGTGTCCCCTTTACCGGCACGTCGAAGAGCTGCCCGGCAAGTACATTGCTTGTGCCGATACAACCGCCGATCATTGCGGCTCTTGCACCATAGGTTCCGGCATCCGGTCCCTGAGCACGTCTTAAGCCAAATTCCATAATGCCGTCTCCACGGGCGGCGAAACAGACCCTTGCCGTTTTGGTGGCGATGAGGCTTTGATGGTTAATTATGTTCAATATGGCAGTCTCTACAAGCTGCGCTTCCATGATGGGGGCAATCACCTTGATCATAGGTTCTCTTGGGAACATAACTGTTCCCTCGGGGATCGCATAGATGTCGCCGGAGAATTTGAATTCACGTAAATAATTCAGAAAATCCTCCTGAAAGATTCCCAATGATGCAAGATAAGCGATATCTTCTTCGGAAAAATGGAGTTCCTTGATATATTGAATCACCTGTTCCAGACCTGCCATAATGGAATATCCGCCGCCACAGGGGTTGCTGCGATAAAATGCGTCAAAGATCACGGTTTCATTCCGGTCTTTGTTTTTAAAATAGCCCTGCATCATGGTCAATTCATAAAGATCGGTCAGTAGTGTTAGGTTTTGTCTGTCCATGAGTTCTCCTTTTCAATCCAATTTATTCATAGGTGATTGCGAAAGCATGAAATCTTCTGAATTCTATGCGCCGAATAAACATTTCTACGAAGGCACGCTCTCGCTACGCGTCGCTGGCAACGGTACGTAAGGCGCCAAAATACGTCGCCTAAGTACCAGCCGCTCTGAGTACCTTCTTTAGAAATTGTTTCTTCTGCACATAGAATCTAGAAAAGTTCAGGTTTCGCAATCGCCTACCTATTTATTCAATTTGACATGCGATTATCGTCATTATATACTTATCTTTCTGACAAAGCAAGTTTAAAACATCATTTGTAGAACCTGGTACAACGAATAATAAGTAACTGACACCTTGACTTGTCTGATTATTCACGGATTATTCATCTGCGGCGTTGTTGTCATTCGACGTAGCCTGCGCTACGCCTCATTCCTCCGCCTTGAATATAGCAAAATCAAAGAAGCAAAATCAAAGAAGCAAAATCAAAGAAACAAAATCAAAG
>CAYOHU010000164.1:0-2143 GCA_964403845.1 uncultured Acetatifactor sp. | reverse complement strand
AGCAAAATCAAAGAAGCAAAATCAAAGAAGCAAAATCAAAGAAACAAAATCAAAGAAGCAAAAAATCAGGAAGCAAGAATTCCATCCAAAATACTTGACAATACGGAAGCTCACGAATTATAATACCCCATAGAATATTTTATATTACATAAAAACCTTGACGAAGACAGTATGTATTTGATTGAAAGTTCCAGAGAGCCGGAGAAGGTGTGAGCCGGTACGAGTAGAGAAATACAGAAAATCACTTCTGAGTTGCTTTGGTGAACCGATTAGTAATCAGAGCCGGTTGTTCTCCGTTACAGAACCGCGTATAAGCTTTTTCACCGGATGCCGGGGAGAGAGCCGTATGAAGGTAACAGGTGGTTAACGATGCATGGCTTCGTCCTATTACGGGACGGAGCTTTTTTAATTTAGGAAAGGAAGAGAGCGATGTATAAGCAGGTACCTACCAATTTGAATTTTGTAGAACGCGAAAAAGCTGTTGAGAAATTCTGGAAAGACAACGACATTTTTAAGAAGAGTATGGAGAATCGCAAGGAGGGCGAGACCTACACCTTTTATGACGGACCGCCCACCGCAAACGGCAAGCCCCATATCGGTCATGTACTGACCCGTGTAATTAAGGATATGATTCCCAGATATCGTACCATGAAGGGCTATATGGTACCCCGTAAGGCCGGCTGGGACACCCATGGCCTGCCCGTGGAGCTGGAGGTGGAAAAGCTTCTTGGCTTAAACGGTAAGGAGCAGATTGAAGAATACGGCATGGAGCCCTTTATCCGCAAGTGTAAGGAATCCGTGTGGAAATACAAAGGAATGTGGGAGGATTTCTCCGGTACGGTTGGTTTCTGGGCAGATATGGAGAATCCCTATGTTACCTATGATGATAACTTTATCGAGTCCGAATGGTGGGCATTAAAGACTATCTGGGATAAGGGACTTTTGTATAAGGGCTTCAAGATTGTGCCCTATTGTCCCCGTTGCGGTACCCCTCTTTCCACGGCAGAGGTCTCTCAGGGATATAAGACTGTGAAGGAGCGTTCCGCGGTTGCTTCCTTTAAGGTTACCGGGGAGGATGCATACTTTTTGGTATGGACCACCACACCCTGGACACTTCCTTCCAATGTGGCACTCTGTGTGAATCCGGATGAAACCTATTGTAAGGTTAAGGCTGCAGACGGCAGAACCTACTATATGGCAGAGGCACTTTTGGATGCAGTGCTGGGTAGGCTGGCAGATAAAGAAAATAATGTGAAAGCATATGAGGTACTTGAGACCTGCAAGGGTAAGGATCTGGAGTACAAGAAATACGAGTCCCTGTTCCCCTGGGCAGCAGAGGCGGCAAAGAAGCAGAATAAGGAGGCTCATTATGTAACCTGTGACGGTTATGTAACCATGTCTGACGGTACCGGTATTGTTCATATTGCACCTGCCTTTGGTGAGGATGATGCCCGGGTTGGACGTAAGTACGACCTTCCCTTTGTACAGTTTGTAAACGGCAAGGGAGAGCTGACGGAAGAAACTGCTTATGCAGGAATGTTTGTAAAGGACGCGGATCCGGTAGTCCTGAAGGATTTGGATGCGGAGGGCAAGCTGTTTGACGCGCCGAAGTTTGAGCACGAATATCCTCACTGCTGGAGATGTGACACTCCCCTGATTTACTATGCCCGTGAGTCCTGGTATATCAAGGAAACTGCGGTTAGAGAGGATTTGATCCGCAATAATAATACGGTCAACTGGATTCCGGAATCCATCGGCAAGGGACGTTTCGGAAACTGGCTTGAAAACATTCAGGATTGGGCAATTTCCCGTAACCGTTATTGGGGAACTCCTTTAAACATCTGGGAATGTGAGGGCTGCGGACATCAGGAGTGTATCGGCAGCCGCGCAGAGCTGGCAGAGCGAAGCGGCAAGCCGGAGGATGCAAAGGTTGAGCTTCACAGACCTTATATTGATGAGGTTACGTTTACCTGTCCCGATTGCGGCAAGACCATGCATCGTGTTCCTGAGGTAATTGACTGCTGGTTTGACTCCGGAGCGATGCCGTTTGCACAGCATCATTATCCGTTTGAGAATAAAGAGCTGTTTGAGGCACAGTTCCCGGCACAGTTTATTTCCGAGGCAGTAGACCAGACTAGAGGAT
>CAYOHU010000163.1:0-4562 GCA_964403845.1 uncultured Acetatifactor sp. | reverse complement strand
CAGAAAATCCACTGAAGTCTTATCAAAGGGTGTTGAGAAAAAATCAATTCCTACTTTCTCAGCCTCTTTTTTTAATTCTGCCTGCCATTCCCAGGGCGTATATGCTTTTCCGTACAGACTATACAGATTTTCTCCCTCCCAGGTACCATTTTCCACCTGAAAATACTGATTATGGCAATCTATCGTCAAGGTGTCCGGCGTATAGGTCTGGATCTTCACACAATCTGCACCGCAGCGCTTTGCTTCCCGTATGATTTCTTTTGCTCTCTCTATGCTTCCGGAATGATTTGCTGACATTTCCGCAATAATATATGCCGGATATCCGTCACCAATCATTCTGCCGTTGATCTGAAACTGTTTCATATCTTCCTCCCTGTTTGTGCACCCTTACCGGAATTTGGGCGGAACTAATTCTCCTTCTCATGCAGCAGGCGGTACTTTAACTCCGCAAGCTTCCAGTCCGTTTCATTATCAATATCCTGTACCTCTAACTCATCCAGAATCACAGGATAGGTCTTCTCCATAAACAAAAGCTGCTGCTTGGAAAAAGCCTTTGTATTCAGGCAGTAAAACTGTCCGCAGTCATGATAAAAGGGCTCCAGATCCTGGCTTCTTGCCAAGGCATTCTCCGGCCATTTAAAGACTGCTCTTTCCTCCTGCAGGATCAGACTTCTCTGAGGCGGGAAGGAAAACTGTACAACGGGAACCACACTGTCTGCTTCCTTTTCTGCCAATAACTGCATGGCTTCAGCCAGACGTTTTCCTGTAATAAAGGGGGCTGTGGGATAGATGCAGCAGGCATAGTCAAATACCCTTCCCTGCTCACGATAGCAGGTCAGCACCTCCAGCACCACATCCCTTGTCGTTGAGAAGTCATCTGCATTTTCTTCACTTCTCATAAAGGGCACCTTAGCGCCGCAGCTTTTTGCAACCCGGGCGATCCTTTCATCATCCGTGGACACCATAACCTCATCAAAACAGCCTGCCTGTATTGCTGCCTCTATGGAATAGGCAATAATCGGTATGCCACAAAACTCCTTTATATTCTTATGCGGAATTCTTTTACTGCCGCCTCTTGCGGTAATAATGGCTACACTGCTCATTGATACATTTCCCTCTGCCTTTTAATAAATTTGTTCATTCTGACGATGCTTTGCCGGCTCCTCATACCTGTCCATAAAATCCGGTCCAAGCCTTATGGCTTCATCTGCAAAACAGATTCCCTTTGTTTCCGTCAATACACCAACCACCTTTTTGAACTTAAGTCCCGGGAAGAAGTTCAAAATCTCCATTGGTACCGCTCCGTCAAACTGGGGATAGTCTGCAAAGATCCGACGATAATCCAATTCATCCCTCGGATGAGGCTTTATGAAAACCCGGCCTTCCTTTTCATAGGTCTTAATAATATCCCTGAAAATCTGCTCCCTGGTTTTCAAATCACACAAAGGCTCTGTTAAAATCAGTATTTTGTCTTCATCCTGACTGCATTCAGCCAGCTTTTCTCTCAATTCTTCTTTATCCCGGATAAAGGCCTTTAAAATCAGGTCCCTATCCTCCTTTTCCAAACCATCCACCAGCTTCCGGCGGTTTACCTCTACATATTTATGGCATGGATAGGGTATTACGGAAATATCATTTACTTCCATATCCATACAATATTTACTATAGCCATTCTGGATAAAAATCAGGTTGCATTTCTCAGACAAGAAAACCTTCAGACCAAAATGACCTCTGTTATCATATCTGGCAGCATCAAAATGCTGGAGGGTATTTAAGCCATCCTCCAAAGCATGATAGGGAATCCTTTTCCAGTTCAGGTAATAACCGATAGGATCCTTATCACAAAATACATAAATATCCTTATATTCCTTAAAATCTACCGGTACAAAGGGAGCATTCAGCTTCGCAAGCTTCTTGGTAAACAGGATTCTGGCGATCATATTTTTTGCAATATTTCCCCTGTCAACGTTATACTTTGCCAATTCCGGGAAGAAATCCTCCCTTTTCTCGTCATATTCCAGCACCTGTGCAAACAATCCCGTACCCTCTACACGCTCCTGCAGATGCTCAAAATTGTTGGACATCTTACTTAAGACCAAAGTAGCTTTCCCCCGCTGTTGCTTCGGCAGATTCAATTCCTTCAAAAAACTGACATACACATGATAATAGGTATGACATACATAAATTCTGTCTTTCATGGCAAATATCCTTACCTGCTTTTCTTCCGGTATACATACATATTTCCGGAGTCATTGTGCAATATATCCTCTTCTACTGCACTTCCCAACTTTCTGACCTCCATAAAGGAAAAATCCACACCATAGTACTTCTCCACCTTGATCAGTCCATCTTTTTTCATCTTTTCTTCCAGAGGTCTAAACCCGTCTATGTGTCTGGGGTCCATCTCCAGATCCCTGACATACATACAGTAGCTTTTTTCTGAAGCCCTGCCCTCTTTGTCAATATAGGTTCCGGTAAATTCCTTATTGTAGCGATATGGCACGCCCACCATCTGCTCTACATGGTGGATATAGGTTACTCCCTTTAATGCCGGAAGACCGATTACAAGCACCTTGGCGTCCCATTGATACAGCTTTTCAAAAATGGTGCCGGGGCCGAAGGAATCCTTACAATCGTTCTCCAAAAGCTCCTGTTTATGCGCTCCCCACACAGCAAAAGAGTACAGGGGGTGAGCCGTTCTCTCAAAATCCCTTCTTTTCAATGCTGCCTTGGGCAAGGCTCCTGTGCGCACGGGGGTTTTATAATAATCAAAGGTCACACCTTTGCAAAAATCCCAATTAAACGTAGGAAAAAGCAAGGTTCCTTCCTCCCCAACAAGCCTCTGCAATTTATCAATCAACTCATCCAAGATAAGCCTTTTCCCTTGCTCTTTATATATTTTAGCAAGCTCCAGCATATCGGATACCACATAGACACAATCGCCCTTTTCTATCCATGACTGCTGTCCAAGCCACTCCGTGACCGACATCATATCCGTCATTTATTTTTCCTCCTCATATCTCTGAAGCAGTTCAGTAATCGCCTCCAGATTCGCAAAATTTTCAGGTACAATATCCCGACCCTTTATCTCTATGTCAAATTCATCCTCCAATTCTGCCACCAAAGTTACAACATCAAAGGAATCCAACAAGCCTTCTTCAATAAAGTCCTCCGCGTTCTCGAAATCAACATCCTTATTCACTCTTTTTAACGCTTCTAAAATGTTCTCTCTCATCTCTGCTCCTATCCAACCGTCTCATATGGTTCTAATCCTATTAATATAATTGTATGTCCTTCCTTACAGATGGTCATATTTCCATCCTGTAAAACAATACTCCCTGCCATTCCCGGAGTATCCGTTATTTTATATTTACGGAAGCGGTATGTCTTAGCATTCCATTCTACATGCATCTCACCCAGAAGCTGCAAGGCTCCATAATCCATTGCCCGAAGGAAACAGCTCATCTTCTCAAAGGGCCAATCCATGCTCAAATATCCTCCATTAGGAATCTCATAGGAAAAATGTATCTGTTCTTCCCCTATCTGCTCCTGCTGTCTGAACACACTTTTATCCGATAAAAGCTCCTCCAGTATTTCCCCGAATAACGTAGCACCCAGCTCACATTGCTTCTTAAACAAGCCCAGTGCAGTGGTATTTGGTTCAATCACAATCTCCCGCTGTACAATAATATCACCGGCATCCACATCCTCTGCAATTCTATGCCATGTAACACCGGTCACAGCTTCTCCCGCATAAATGCTCCACGCTTCCGCATTCCTGCCTTTGTGCGCGGGCAAAAGAGCATTGTGCCAATTAACAATGGTAAGATTATCCTTCTCGATGATTTCTCGTGGAATCAGATAGGTATTACCCCCACTGACCACCAATGTCCTCTCCTTTTCCTCCCAAAGTCTCTGAAACAGCTGATGCTTTTCACAGCACAAATAGGGAATATCATCCTTTTGGCACATTTTCTGCAAAACAGTGCTGTCGGTAACCTTGTACTCCAACACCTCTACATTTTCCATATAGCTTCTGCCTTCCACGGCACATTGATACGCCAGCTTCCCGGAACCCAATATGATAATCTTGGTATAGCAATACTTATTTCCCATAGTTCTCCTTCAGAAGCTTCCTATCAATCTTACCATTAGCATTTATCGGCATACTGTCCAGCTTCACAACCTTACCCGGTATCATGTATTCAGGCACACGCTTTTTCAACTCCGCCTTTACATCAACCTCAGCAGCATCTCCCTCATACAACAGGACAATGACCTGACGTTTTTCATGATATACACAACAGGTTCTTTTCATGCCTTCCACATTTAATGCGGCATTCTCAATTTCTCCCAATTCAATGCGATAACCCATATGCTTAATCTGGAAATCCTTACGGCCCACATATTCTATCTCATCAAACTCATTTACTCTTACCAGGTCTCCCGTGCGATACATAATATCCCTGAAATAAGGAGATAAGGGATTCTGCACAAAAGCCTCCCCTGTCTTTTCCGGATTGTTATAATAACCCAGGGACACTCCCGAACCTCGTATACAC
>CAYOHU010000162.1:0-4586 GCA_964403845.1 uncultured Acetatifactor sp. | reverse complement strand
CTTCTTTACTACCACGCCGTGAATCGCCAGTGGAATGGTTACCCATTGATATTTCTTCACACCGCCATAGTAATGAGTGTCAAGATAGGCAAAGCCGCCATCTTCGTACAGTGGATTCTGCTTGACATCCAGTCTTGGGCTATCGATATGAGCACCCAGAATGTTCATTCCATCCGCCATAGGCTCATCACCAATATGGAACATAATGATGGATTTGTTCATCCACACACTATAAACCTTATCTCCCTTTTTCAAGCTTCCGCCGCTTTTGATCAGCTTTTCCAGCTCCACATAGCCCTCCGCTTCAATGGTATTTACAATGGTGTCAATGCATTCACGCTCAGTCTTACCGTTGTCCAGGAATTCTCTGTATTCTTCATTCAGCTTCTCAAGCTTTTTTAATTGTTTTGTATCATATGTTTCCCATGTATTTTTCTTTTCCATCACTGCCTCCACCTGACTTTATTCGCAATATGATTCCTATTCTGCCATTATTTCTGAAGCAATTTTCTCCGTCTTTATCCTATCATTACACTAACCCATAGTCCGCAAGTATTCTGTCCGCCAGTTCTTCATGGGACAATTTTCTTTTGGAAGTCAAAAGCTCACCGTTATACACAAGATACTCTGCAGGCAGCGGACGCAGGTTATATTCTGAAGCCATGGAACGGCAATAAGCACCTGCATTCATAATCGCCAGATAGTCCCCGATGCGAATTTCCGGAAGCTCTCTCTCCTTCGCAAAACAATCTCCGGATTCACAGGTATTGCCAAAGATATCGTATACCCTTGTCTCACCGCCGGGATTGGACAAATTCACTACATGATGATAGGCATCATAAAATACCGGACGAATCAAATGAGGAAATCCCGAATTGGTTCCCACGATCAAATGTCCTTTATTGTTTTTCACGGTATTTACCTGTACCACCATACAGCCACACTCTGCAACCGTGTATTTTCCCGGTTCAAAATACATGTTTAACTTCTTTCCGTATTTTTCACAGGCTCTGCCAAACATCTCAACTGCTTTCTTACCAAATTCCACATAGTCTATCACCTTTTCCTCAGGTGAATAACGCGCCTTGAAGCCACCGCCAAAATCAATGAACTCCAGATCCGGAAAATCGGTAGGATTTACGATATTCAAAAGATTTTCCATACTCTGAAATACCTTTCCCGTATCGGAGATGCCGCTTCCAGTATGCTCATGAAGCCCTACTATTCTGATATTGTTTTCTCTGGCAATAGCAATAACCTTTGGAACATCCTCCAACAGGATTCCGAATTTACTCAGGCTGCCTCCGGTCATCACCTTGTCGTTCTCACCGGCCTGTACATCAGGATTGATGCGCACACATACCTCTGAACCGCTGTAGTATTTTCCGTATGTCTCCAATCTTGACAAAGAGTCTATGTTAAACAAAACTCCCTGTGCCTTCACAAGCTCCATCTCTTCATCCGTCATATTATTTGCAGTAAACAATATATTCTTACTGTCAAAGCCAAGCTTCTTTGCCAAAATCACTTCTGCCGGACTAACCGTATCCAGGCAGAAATGATTCTCCTTCATAATTTTCAGCATATGCGGATTGAAGTTTGCCTTCATCGCGTAAAATAATCTTACCCCTTCCCATGGGAAGCACGCTTTCAGTTTCTGATAATGATCCAGAATATAATTCATATCATACACATAAAACGGAGTCTGTACACGTTCCGAAAGCTCCTGCAATTTCACGGACTGCATACAATAATCTGTTCCGTCAAAATATACTGAATTGTTAAATTCTACCATACCTTTTCCTTGCCTTTTCTTGTAAATTCAAATCCTGTCAGACTGCATCCGGCAGGATTTTTTCATCATCCCTATCAGCTTCTGAGCTCCGCGCCAAAGCTCTTATTTAACTGCTTCAATATCTTCTTCACAAAAGCATCCACTGACTCTGCCGTAAAGGCTTCATCCTTTGGAGTAAATACCACTGTATATGCCATACTCTTCTGATCTTTAGCAATCTGTTCCCCTTCATAGATATCAAAAAGAGAAATCTTCGTAATATACCGGCAAGCCTCCTTCATTACGGCTTCAATTTCACCACAGGTGATATTCTTATCTACCACGATTGCCAAATCTCTCTGCTCTTCCGGGAATTTGGACAGCGGTTTAAAGACAGGCTTTCTGCCATACCACTGTGATATCGTCTTTAGATCCATCTCTAAGAGATAAACCGGAGTACGCAAATCACAATCATCAGCAATATCATAAGCAAGCTTTCCAAAATAACCGATTTCTACACCCTCACACAAAATCCTTGCGGTCTGGAACGGATGCAAAAAGGTATTGGTCATCGCTTCATAGGTAAAGCTCAGCTGTAACGTATCTGCAATCTTCTCCGCAATTCCCTTCATTGTGTAGAAGGATTCCTTCTCGCCAAAGATACCTACACAAAGTCTTGCTTTTTCATCCGGATACTGCGTCAAGGGAAGCTCATAAGGCAGAAATACATTTCCGATTTCAAATAGTCTTCCTTCCAGATTTCCCTTCTTCTGATTCCGTACCACTGCATTAATCATGGAGGAAGCCAATGTGGTTCTCATCAGAGACAGCTCCTCGCTGATGGGATTTATCAGTCTGATAGCCCTGCGCTCCACTGCATCCTCCGGCAAACGGAGCAGATCCAGATCTGAAGGGGAGAAGAAGGAATAATGAATACACTCATAAGCACCTGTACTGCATAGTGCTCTCTTCAATCGCAGCTCACTCTTCTGTGCAAGATTCAGACCACCGGTGGTTACCTGTGCGGAAGGCATAAAAGCAGGTACAACATGCTCATAGCCATACATACGGATCACTTCCTCCGCAACATCCTGATAGGTCTCCATATCCTCACGATATGCAGGAACCTGCAAAATAAGATTATCCCCCGCAATCTTCGGTTCAAAACATAGATTTGTCATAATTCTCTGAATTTCTTCATTTGGAACCACAATACCAAGACATTTATTTACTCTCTCAATGCTAACCGTCAGTTCTCTCGGTTCTACACTGTTACCGGTATTGATATCCACATGAGTACGTGCCACCTTGCCGCAGCCCAACTCTTCTATAAGATGAAGGGCACGCTTCATAGCCATAACAGTTGCATACTCATCCACACCCTTCTCATAACGGGCACTGGAATCAGAACGTTTTCCAAGAGCCCTTGAGGTTCTTCTGATATTGTCACGGGCAAACTTTGCAGACTCAAAAAGAACAGCGTTTGTAGTTTCACGAATCTCTGAATTCAAGCCTCCCATTACTCCGGCAAGTGCCACCGGCTTAACTCCGTCACAGATTACCATATTGGCATCGGTAAGGGTTAATTCCTGACCATCCAGAGTGGTGATACCTTCTCCCTCTGTTGCGCGTCTTACATTGATTGCATTTCCCTCCAAGGTCGCAAGGTCAAAGGCATGCATGGGCTGACCAAGCTCTTTCAAAATATAGTTGGTAATGTCTACCACATTCGAAATTGCATCAATTCCCACAAGTGCAAGTCTGCGCTTCATCCAAACAGGGGATTCCCCGATTTTCACATCTGTTACATAATGCGCGCTGTATCTGGGACACAGCTCAGGACAATCCACCTTCACGGTAAAGCCTTCCAATTCCGCATCGGTCTCATTATAATCCAAAGCAGGTAGCTTCAAATCCTTTTCAAGGATTGCAGCCACTTCTCTGGCAATGCCAAAGATGCTCTGACAGTCCGGACGGTTTGCTGTAATTGCAATATCAAAAATCCAATCATCCAATCCCAGAATAGGCTTTACATCTGCGCCTAACTCTGCGTCCTCAGGAAGAGCAAGCAGTCCGTTGTAGCCGGCACCGGGATACATATTCTCACTGACACCCAGCTCCACACCGGAGCAAAGCATACCATGGGACTCATAACCGCGCAGCTTGCCTTTACCGATGGTCATAACACCTTCCACCGTCTTATGATCCTTTGCAGTTGCATATACCGTTGCACCTACCAGGGCTACCGGGAATTTACCGCCTGCGACCACGTTATCTGCGCCACAGCATATCTGGAAGGTTCCGTATTCTCCGCAGTCAACCTGACACACATGCAGATGAGTATCAGGAATCGCGTCACAGGTGAGAACCTTTCCCACTACTACCTTACTGATATCTTTACCTACTTCATACAATTCCTCCACTTCAAAACCACAGGAAAATAATTTGTCCTGCAGCTCCTGAGGAGTCACATCAATATCTACATATTCTTTTAACCAACTAAGGGGTGTTATCATATCTGTTTACCTAACCTTTCTAGTCATTCAGCTGCTTCAATACACGCAAATCGGATTCAAATAAAAGCTTGATATTATTAATACCATATTTCAGCATTGCGGTACGCTCAATACCGATACCGAACGCAAATCCACTGTACTCGTTGGAATCAATACCGCAATTCTCAAGCACCTTATTATTGACAACTCCGGCTCCTAAAATTTCAATCCAGCCGGTACCCTTACAAAGCTTACAGCCGGTTCCGCCGCACTCAAAGCAGCTGCAGTCCACCTCCACGGAAGGCTCTGTGAAGGGG
>CAYOHU010000161.1:0-4597 GCA_964403845.1 uncultured Acetatifactor sp. | reverse complement strand
TATGAAGACTGTTCAGATTTCTTTAAATTCCATTGACAAAGTAAAGTCATTTGTAAATGATATTACGAAATTTGACTATGATTTCGATCTGGTATCCGGAAGATACGTTATCGATGCAAAATCCATTATGGGTATTTTCAGTTTGGATCTGTCCAAACCTATCGACTTAAATATCCATGCTGAAGACGGTATTGATGAAATCTTAAATGTATTAAAGCCTTACATGGTTTAAGCTTCACAGATATTACATATGAGAGAATGGAATGCCTCAAAGTTCGCAATCACTTTGAGGCATTCTTTTATTTCAGTGTCTTGATTATCTCACAAAAATTGCAGGCATGCAGCGGCATTTTCTATTCTGACACAATAATCAGCTCGTCATTTTTCAAGGCGGTCTCTACCAGCTCCTCAATCCTCTCATCCAGATTTTTCTCATGGCGTCGAATCACATTTACATTCGGCTTTGTAACAGGATGCTTGGCCACAAAAATCGTACAGCAATCCTCATAGGGCAGTATGGAGGTTTCATAGGTATCAATCTTCTCTGAAATTTCTACAATCTCCTGCTTATCAAAGCCGATCAGCGGACGATATACCGGAAGCTCACATACCTCGTTGGTCGCAATCAGGGAATTCATGGTCTGTGAAGCAACCTGTCCTATGCTCTCCCCGGTAATCAGACCTAAGCATTCGCTTTCCTTGGCAATATGCTCTGCAATACGCATCATATATCTGCGCATGATAATCGTCAGCTCCTCATGAGGACATTTCTCATAAATATACAGCTGGATATCCGTGAAATTAATCACATGCAAATAGATGGGACCGGTGTATCTGGACACCAGTCTGGCAAGATCCACCACCTTTTGCTTTGCTCTTTCGCTGGTGTATGGCGGTGCATGGAAGTAAACCGCATCAATCTTCACACCACGCTTAGCGATCATGTACCCGGCAACCGGGGAATCAATACCGCCCGATAAGAGCAGCATCGCCTTTCCGCCTGTACCCACAGGCATTCCGCCCGGTCCCGGAATGATTTCAGAATAAATATAAATTTTCTCACGGATTTCAATGTTCAGCATGATATCCGGATTGTGTACATCAACCTTCATTTCAGGATATGCCTTCAGAATTGCCTCTCCCATATCCATGTTGATCTCCATGGAATCCTTAGGATAATTCTTACGCGCACGTCTTGCATGCACCTTGAACGTCTGATTACACTCAGGGTATACCTCTGCAATATATTTGATGATCGTGTCGCACAGCTTATCGAAGCCCTCGTCCTCTACATAGATAACGGGACAGATCCCGGAAATACCGAATACTCTTTGTAAATGCTCCACCACTTCGTCAAAATCAAACTCGCTTTCGGCCTCCACATAAATACGCCCCTGGGTTTTGTGAATCTTAAAATCTCCCTCACATTTCTTCAGCGCATACTTGATCTGTTGAACCAAAGCATCCTCAAATAAATAACGGTTCTTTCCTTTAATACCGATTTCAGCATATTTAATCAAAAAAGCTGTAAACATATATATCCTCTCTATTCTTGTACGCTACCTACGCATATACTTTCGTAACATAGGAATTTTATCATACAAAACCTGCAATGTATAGTCTATTTCTTCCTTTGTGGTAAACACTGAAAAGCTGAATCGTATGGTTGATTCCAGCAGGGCTTTCTCCACTCCCATGGCTCTCAGTGTCGCAGAGGGCTGCGGCTTATGGGCAGAGCAGGCACTTCCCGCAGAGACATAGACGCCGCTTTCCTCCAGAGCATGAAGAAGGACCTCACTCCTCACTCCCCGGAACGAAACGCTGACAATATGTGGGGCAGTCTCCTGACCGAATTCATCCCCCTCCGGCAATCCGTTCACCTGCACGGCATCCATTTTGCGGACGCCCTCAATGAAACGGCGTTTCAGCCAATACAGCCGTTCCATCTCGTTTTCATAATCTGCATACAGCATTTCTGCCGCCTTAGCCATGCCTGACACTCCCGGTACATTTTCCGTTCCGGAGCGCATATTCTGCTGTTGTCCGCCTCCGTAGACAATGGGCTGAATCTTCACCTTGTCGTTTATATACAGAAGTCCCACTCCCTTCGGTCCGTGAATCTTGTGACTGCTGACCGACAAAAGATCAATATTCATTTTCTTTGGATAAATCTTTGCCTTACCGAAGCCCTGCACGGCATCCACATGAAACAGGGTATAGGGATTTCTCTGCTTGATCATGGCACCGATTTCCGCAACAGGCTGTATTATCCCCACCTCGTTGTTGGTATGCATCACAGATACCAGAATCGTATCCGGCGTCAAAGCACGCTGCAATTCTGCAAGACGGATTCTGCCGCTTGCATCTACCGGAATATAAGTCACGCGAAATCCCTGAGTCTCCAGATAATGCATGGTCTGCAGCACTGCCGGATGTTCAATCTGTGTCGTGATCAAATGATTCCCCCTTCTGCGGTTTGCCATCGCACAGCCTATCAAAGCCAGATTGTCAGATTCCGTTCCGCCGGAGGTAAACAACAGCTCGCGCTCATTGACCTTCAGAAGCTTCGCCAATTTCTCCTTGGCGTTTCGTATATGCTGTTCTGCCTGAACACCCTTCATATGCAGACTGGAAGGATTCCCGTAGTCTTCACACATTATTCCGGTCATCAACTCCGCCACTTCGGGAAACACCCTTGTGGTGGCAGAATTGTCTAAATACACTTCCATTTTGTTTCTCCTTTTATTTCAAGCTTTCCTGTCCGAAAACAGGCGGGAAAACTGTTTTTCTTACCTTTATCATATGCAGGCTCTCATATTGTGCGCATCTTTTTGCGATTGCTCCTATGCGTCCGCCGCATGATTTATGACTCCAGCTGATACATGATCCAAGACAGAACCGTAAAGCCCGCCGTTTCCGTGCGCAGAATTCTTCTTCCCAGAGTAACCGGTTCTATTCCGGCTGCAATGGCTTCCTGAATCTCCGTTTCCTCAAAACCGCCCTCCGGACCGATAAAGACCGCAATGCTCTGACCCGGCTGCAGTCCTTCAATCAGCTCCCTGGTTTTCTCCATTCCCTCCGCCAGCTCATAAGGAATCAGACGAACGTCCATATCCGCTGCCAGCTGCACTGCATTTTTAAAGCTCATCACATCCCTGACCTGCGGAATGATCCCCCGCTTACTCTGCTTGGCTGCAGCTTCCGCAATTCCCTGCCATCTGGCTATTTTAGCTCCTGCCTTCTTATCATCCAGCTTCACTACACACCGCTTCATGGACACGGGAATCACCTGATATACCCCAAGCTCCACCGCCTTTTGAATAATCAGTTCCATCTTGTCCGCCTTGGGCAGTCCCTGAAACAGGTAAACCTTGGAGGGCAGCTCCACAGCATCCTCCTTGATAAACCGAAGCTCGCACCGCACGCAGTCCTCCTCCAATGAGGCAATGCCGCAACGATATTCTTTTCCATCCACACCATTGCTGACAGCGATTTCCTCTCCAACCCTCATGCGGAGCACATTCCTGATGTGGTTCACATCGCTGCCGACGATTGTGACACTTTTGTCATCTATGTTGATTTGATGAGGCTCCACAAAAAATTGGAACATTTCAACTACCTCCAAAGCTTCTGATCAGAGTTTACTTTTGTGCTGTCACACTCACCCACTCACCCTGATAGGTTACCTCCAGCACCTTAAGTCCCGCTGCCTTCACTGCATCCACCACTGTCTGCTCCTTGTCGTCAATAATTCCGGAGGTGATATAAATTCCGCCCGGCTTCAGTTGATTGACAATCACGGGGGTCAGGGGTACAAGTACATCTGCCAGAATGTTTGCCACCACAATATCATAGCACTGATAGCCCACCTTGTCCTGAATTTCCTTGTCGGTGATGATATTGCCAATCATCATCTCAAAAGCCGCAGGATCAATTCCGTTCACCTGACAGTTCTGAGCCACTGCCTCTACGGCACAGATATCCAGATCGGTCCCAACCGCATGCTTAGCACCGAACATCAAAGACAAAATTGCCAGAATACCGCTGCCGGTTCCCACATCAAGGAGCTCCGTTTCAGGGGTAATGTATTTGCGGAGCTGACGGATACACAGCTGCGTAGTCTCATGCATTCCGGTTCCGAAAGCCGTTCCCGGATCAATATGAAGCACCATTTTGTCGCTATCCTCTGCTTTCACATCCTCCCAGGAGGGAATCACCAGAATATCATCAATATAAAACTGATGGAAGTACTGCTTCCAGTTATTGATCCAGTCAATATCTTCTGTCTCATCCACCGTCACGGTGCCCTCGCCGATATCACAGAACATTCTCAAGTCATCCAGCTCACGCTGCACAGCTGCCAGAACCGTCTCCTTATCAGCAGGCATTCCCTGTACCTCCAGACTGCCGTCTTCTTTTTCCTCCACGAAAAAGCTCAAATAGGCAATTCCGTCATCCTCCGGTCCATCCGGCAGAATGTCCACAAACATCTGCTCCTTCTCCAAAGCCGTCAGGGGAACCTTGTCTTCAATCTGTGCTCCCTCCAGCCCGATATCATAAAGTGTACTGATAATAATATCCTCTGCCTCTGTAATTG
>CAYOHU010000160.1:0-4599 GCA_964403845.1 uncultured Acetatifactor sp. | reverse complement strand
GATTGAAAATGAGTTAGATAAGCTGGAAGGCGAAATGAAAGAATGGAAACAGCAGGATGAGGATGTATTGAGTTACGCTTTGTTCCCTCAGGTTGCTACTGATTTCTTTAAATATCGTCAGGCTCAGCAGGACAAAGTGGATATGACTCAGGCAGATACCAAGAACGGGGCTTATCCTGTATAGATGTGAAAGCTACAAGCTGAATAGGTAAAAACAAGAGTGGTTGGGGAGAGCATTTATGCTCTCGCCCGACCTTTTTTGAGTTTGTGCACTGTCAGGTTATATTTATTGATGGAAGGTTTATTAAAGAGAAGGTAATTAAGAAGTGAATGATAGAGAAGTTTATTGAAGGGAATTAATTATTTCTTTACATTTTAATCCTTGTATGTTATAGTCATTCTGACGATAAGGAGTCGTTGCATTTATCAGACCGCTCTGTCAGCACTTGGATGGAGAAAGCCTTACGGACAGGCGGGTCGGTTGCCGGGCGGTTCAATCCGCATTATTGATTGAGTTAAAAGCTCAAATTTTATAAGCTGATTACTTCATAATCATTATCATCTTGTGAAACGGTCAATAAGAGCAGCACGTCTGATACTTGCTGAACATACTCTGAATGAACAACACATAAATAACAAATTACAGATACGATATTTGCGGCTTAATTATGATGAGTAGCGCTATAGTAGATGGAAATGTTAGAAATGCAGGCTAAAGGACAGATGGTAATATTACTATCTGTTTTTTTGTTTCGCAATTACCTAAGTACTACCACTATTGAAGGGAGAGGATGGATATGAATCCGGAAAAACAACGTTCTGCGCCGATCTGTGAGGCACTGGAGAGATTTAAACGAAAACGGGTGGTTCCCTTTGATGTACCGGGGCACAAGAGAGGACGCGGAAATCCTGAACTGACACAGCTTTTGGGAGCCCAGTGCGTGGGTCTTGATGTAAACAGTATGAAGCCTCTGGATAATCTGTGTAATCCGGTATCAGTGATTGCGCAGGCAGAGGAACTGACTGCGGATGCCTTTGGAGCTGCCCATGCTTTTCTGATGGTGGGAGGGACTACCAGTGCGGTGCAGGCTATGGTTCTTTCCGTCTGTAAAAGGGGAGATAAGATTATTCTCCCCCGCAATGTCCACAAAAGTGTGATTAATGCGCTGATTCTATGCGGTGCAGTGCCGGTTTACGTAAATCCAGGGATTCATCCTGTTATAGGCGTTGCCTTGGGAATGGAAGCAGATGCCTTGGAGTCTGCTATCAGGGACAATCCCGATGCGAAGGCTGTGTTGATTAATAATCCCACCTATTATGGTATATGCAGCGATTTGAAGACTCTGACGGAGCTTGCCCATAGGTATGGGTTGAAGGTGCTCTGTGATGAGGCTCACGGAACGCAGCTTTACTTCGGGGAAAAGCTTCCTATGTCCGGAATGGCGGCGGGGGTTGATATGGCTGCGGTCTCCATGCATAAATCCGGTGGAAGTCTGACACAGAGTTCGGTACTATTAATTGGTCCTGATATGAATCAGGGACATGTCAGACAGATAATTAACCTTACCCAGACAACCTCGGCCAGCTATTTGTTGTTATCCAGCCTTGATTTGAGCAGACGAAATCTGGCTCTGAGAGGAAGAGAGTGCTTTGCAGAGGTCGTTAAGATGTCCGAATACGCAAGAACGGAGATTAATTCTATCGGCGGATATTATGCATATGGAAAGGAATTGATTGACGGGAAAAGTGTATTTGACTTCGATGTGACGAAATTGTGTATTTATACGAAATCCATTGGACTTACAGGCATAGAGGTGTATGACCTTTTGCGTGATGAGTACGATATTCAGATTGAATTCGGTGATATCGGTAATATTATGGCTTATATTTCCATTGGGGACAGAATTCGCGATATTGAACGTCTGGTTGGTGCACTGGAGGATATCAAACGACTGTATCAGGGAGATGAGAGTGTTTTGGCATACGTGGATTCGGTACAGCCGGAGGTGGTGTGCAGCCCGCAACAGTCTTTCTATGCCGGCAAGAAGACCTTGCCAATCCGGAAAACAGCGGGAAGAGTCTGTGGTGAATTCGTAATGTGTTATCCTCCCGGAATTCCGATTTTAGCTCCGGGAGAGCGGATTACGGAGGAAATCATTGATCATATATTGTATGCCCGTGAAAAAGGGTGCAGTCTGCAAGGTGCAGCAGATCCCAGGGTTGATTTCATACAGGTTTTGGAGGATGTGTAATGGGAAAAAGTTCGGAAATTTGGTTTTCTGATCTGCAGACCGAGGATGTCAGCCTTGACATCAAGGTTGAAAAACAATTGTTGAGTGCGGTCAGCGATTATCAGCAGATAGAGGTGTTCCAGTCGGCTGCCTTTGGCCGTTTTCTTGCTTTAGATGGTGCGGTTGTGTTTTCTGAGGCAGATGAATTTATCTATAACGAGATGGTGACCCATGTTCCCATGGCGGTTCATCCCAATGTGAAGAAAATATTGATCATTGGCGGTGGAGACGGCGGAGTGGCACGGGAATTTATAGCTTATCCGGAGATTGAGGAAATTGATGTGGTTGAGCCTGACGAGCAGATGGTGGAAATCTGCAAGGAGTTTTTCCCTGAGACTACAAAGGGCTTTGAGGATCCCAGAGTACAGGTGATTTATCAAGATGGGCTACGCTTTTTGCGAGGAAGGCAGAGCGAGTACGATATTATTATCAATGATTCCACGGATCCTTTCGGACATGCGGAGGGATTGTTTACCAAAGAATTCTACGGAAGCTGCTATAAGGCATTGAAGGAGGATGGTATCATGGTTTATCAGCATGGAAGTCCCTTCTTTGACGAGGATGAGTCGGCATTCCGTTCCATGCATCGGAAGGTTTTTCGCAGCTTTCCCATCAGCAGGGTATATCAGGCGCATATTCCCACCTGTGCAAGCGGTTATTGGATGTTTGGCTTTGCAAGTAAAAAATATCATCCCATTAATGATTTTAATCCTGAGAGATGGAAGGCACGAAATTTGAAAACATGGTATTATACCACCAATTTGCATATCGGAGCTTTTATGCTGCCGAAATATGTGGAAGATTTACTGGAACAAGAGGAGGAAGGTTAAATGGCAAAATTAGTTATTATCGGCTGTGGCGGAGTGGCACGGGTCGCAATTGCAAAGTGCTGTCAGAATAGTGAGGTTTTTACGGATATTTGTATTGCAAGCAGAACGGTTTCCAAATGTGATAAGCTTCGGGAGGAATTGCAGGGTAATACAAAAACCAATATCGTCACAGCACAGATAGATGCAGATGATGTGGAGGCGGTGACTGCGTTGCTCAAGGAATATCAGCCGGATGCGGTATTAAACGTGGCTTTGCCCTATCAGGATTTGAGTATTATGGAAGCTTGTCTTGCAGCGGGAGTTTCCTATATAGATACAGCAAATTATGAGCCGGAAGATACGGAAGCTCCAGCCTGGCGTGCTGTTTATGAAAAACGATGTGAGGAATTAGGCTTCAGTGCCTATTTTGATTATAGCTGGCAGTGGGCATATGAGAAGAGATTTCAGGAGGCGGGACTTACCGCATTGCTTGGTACCGGCTTTGATCCGGGAGTAACCAGCGTATTTACGGCTTATGCGTTGAAGCATTATTTTGATGAAATTCATACCATTGATATTCTGGATTGCAACGGCGGAGACCACGGCTATCCCTTTGCAACCAATTTTAATCCCGAGGTGAATCTGCGTGAGGTTAGCGCACCGGGAAGCTATTGGGAAAATGGAAAATGGGTGGAGATTCCTGCCATGAGTATCAGGCGGGAGTATGATTTCCCACAGGTTGGGAAAAAGGATATGTATCTGCTGCATCATGAGGAAATAGAAGCATTGGCAAAAAATATTCCCGGCGTGAAGAGAATTCGCTTCTTCATGACCTTCGGACAAAGCTATCTGACTCATATGAAATGCTTGGAGAATGTGGGCATG
This sequence comes from uncultured Acetatifactor sp., assembly GCA_964403845.1. GTDB lineage: Bacteria > Bacillota > Clostridia > Lachnospirales > Lachnospiraceae > Acetatifactor. Next base: position 614 of record CAYOHU010000160.1, on the reverse strand, counting down.
CTGTCTACCAAACCGATTGATTATGAGGGACAGAAGATTGTACCGATTCAATTTCTGAGAGCACTTTTGCCGGATCCTGCCAGCCTTGGTTCCCGTACAGTCGGAAAGACCAACATCGGCTGTATTTTCACAGGAATCAAGGATGGCAAAACGAAAACAATCTATATCTATAATGTCTGTGATCATCAGGAGTGCTATAAGGAGGTAGGAAGTCAGGCAATCAGCTATACTACGGGAGTTCCTGCCATGATAGGTGCCATGATGGTCTGCACGGGGAAATGGCGTACCCCGGGTGTTTTTACAACGGAGCAATTTGATCCGGATCCTTATATGGAAGCATTGAAGCAATGGGGACTTCCCTGGGTGGTGGATGAGAATCCTGCCACAGTAGAGTAATGAGGCCGGAGCAGGTGCCTACCCCCGCTTATATCATAGATGAGGGAAGGCTCGAACAGAATTGCAGGATACTGGCAGGAGTCATGGAGCGCACAGGGTGCAAAATCTTGTTGGCGCAGAAGGCCTTCTCAGCCTTCTGTGAATATCCGTTGATCGGAAGCTATCTTTCAGGAACTACGGCCAGCGGTTTATATGAAGCCCGTCTCGGCAGGGAGGAG
>CAYOHU010000159.1:0-4618 GCA_964403845.1 uncultured Acetatifactor sp. | reverse complement strand
ATTGTTGACTATTTGGGGATTAACAGGAATTAAATCTGTTATATTTTGTGCTTATTAGCACTTCTGTCAGCATATTTCCAATAGGAATATTCCCATCAATGATTGCAATTGTGTTTATAATAGTGTTCCTCTATGAAGTATTTCTATGTTAGCTTTAAGAAGGATAAAAATTTCTTCAAAACCGGATTTTTAGAGTTATCTTTGTAAAAAACACCATAAGATAAGGAATAATGTTGCTCCAACGGGATATATGCCAATGCGGTATCCGTAGATGGCATTTGAGGAAAGATTCCGATTCCGTATCCGGCTTTAATCAGTGTCAGCATTGCCTGCAGATTTTCAGCGTAGTAGGTACAAGCCGGCAGAAATTGATTGCAGATTAAATTTTGTACACTGGCAATCTGCGAAGGAATTTCGTGTGAGTTACAAAGGACAATGTTTTCTGATAACAGCTCTTGTTCTGATATCTTGTCCTTATGTGACAAAGGATGTTCACATGGAAGTACGCAGCAGACGGGAATTTGTGCCAATTCGCGATAAAGGAAGCGTTCGCGCATAGGTATATCATTTTTAAAACCGAAGAGAATATCAATTTCATCATGAATTAACATATTTAATAGTAACCGGGAAGGGGCAATACGAAGAAAAGGATGGATTTCAGGCAATTGTTCTTTGCAACGCTGAAGGAGCTGGGTTAACAAAGTCGGATCCGTTTCATCAGTATATCCTATGGAGATAAGCTGCACGTTTGCTTCTGTACGATGCTTTATTTTATATGTGGTCAATTGCAGCTTTGCTAAAATCTCCTTGGCGTCATTATAGAAAATGATACCGGTGGGCGTTAGGCGTACGTTTTTAGTCGTGCGACGTAATAGTTTGGTGTCTAATTCTTCTTCCAAAGAACGGATTTGTCGGGATACCGCGGATGTTGTTACATTGAGAGCTTCTGCAGCTCTTGCAAAGTTGAGATTTTCAGCTACCTGTATAAAGCTTTCTAATTGTTGTGTATTCATAATGCCACCCTTTATTGTTGCGTATTTCGCAATAATGTTACCATTTATTCACTTCACTTTCAACTATAAATGTGTTTTAATCTAAAATTATCGAGAGAAATATAGGATGGTTATGAAAGGAGTAATGGCGATGTTTAAAATACTAAAAAAATTATCGGGACGCGATTGGGGATATGTACTTATAGGTATCGCATTTATCGTGGTGCAGGTGTGGTTGGATATGACCATGCCGGAATATATGAGTAAGATTACTGTGTTGGCAGAGACTCCGGGCAGTGAAATGAGTGAGGTCTGGAAAGCGGGCGGCATGATGCTGCTGTGCGCATTTGGAAGCCTTGTAGCGTCTGTAATTACAGCAATTTTTTCATCGAGGATTGGAAGTAATCTGGCAAGTACATTGAGAAGCAGTATGTTTAATAAAGTACAAAGCTTTTCCATGGAAGAAATCGGAAGATTTTCGACAGCCAGTCTGATTACCCGTTCCACTAACGATATCCAGCAGGTATTGATGTTTATTGTTATGGGACTTCAAATGTTGATTAAAGCACCAATTACTGCAGCCTGGGCAATCTACAAAATTGTGGACAAAGAGTGGCAATGGACAGTGTCTGTGGGTATTGCAGTTGTGATTCTGCTTACGATTGTGGGAATCTGTATTGCATTGACAATGCCCAAATTCCGTATCGTTCAGAAGCTTACAGATGATATTAACCGTGTGACACGTGAGAATCTGAACGGTTTGAGAGTTGTTCGGGCATACAATGCAGAGAAATATCAGGAACAGAAATTTGAAGACGCAAATGAAGCATTGACCACAACACAGTTGTTTACACAGAGGACAATGGCATTTATGATGCCCTCCATGCAGCTTGTTATGAGTGGACTTTCTCTGGCAGTATACTGGATTGGTGCTTACCTCATGACAAGAGTTGATACCATTGAGGGCAGAATTGGAATGTTTGGAGATATGATGGTGTTCACACAGTATGGCATGCAGGTAGTTATGTCATTTATGATGTTGGTTATGATTTTTATGATGCTTCCAAGAGCTTCCGTTTCTGCTAAGCGTGTCAATGAAGTTTTTGATACAAAACCTTCTATTCATACCGGAAGTGTTATAGAGGGCAAAGAGGGTGTTGTCGGTGAAGTGGAGTTTAAGAATGTTTCTTTCCGTTACCCGGATGCGGAGGCAGATGTCATTCATGATATAACCTTTACAGCCCATAAGGGGGAAACGGTTGCCCTGATTGGTGCTACCGGCTGTGGAAAAAGTACGGTTATAAACCTTGTCCCTCGATTCTATGATGTCACAGAGGGGGAAATACTGGTAGATGGTGTGAATGTCAAGGAATATGATGAACACGCACTTCGCAATAAAATTGCCTATGTTTCTCAAAGGGCAATTCTCTTTTCGGGTTCGATTGCATCGAATGTTGCCTATGGTGATAACGGAGGGGCAGTAGCTACAATCAAGGAAGTTGAGGATGCTGTTGACACAGCTCAGGCAAAGGAATTTGTAGATGGTTTAGAGGACACCTATAATGGTTATGTAGCCCAAGGAGGAAATAATTTCTCAGGCGGACAGAAACAGCGTTTGTCCATTGCCCGCGCAATTGCCAGAAAAGCGGAAATAATGATTTTTGATGATTCCTTTTCCGCACTTGATTATAAGACAGACCGCATACTGCGTAAGGCTCTGGATGAAAAATGTGGAGATACCACGCGACTTATCGTGGCACAGCGTATAGGTACCATTCGCGATGCTGACCAGATTATTGTTCTTGAGGAAGGTCGTATTGCCGGTATCGGTAAGCATGATGAATTAATGAAAAACTGTGAAGTTTATCAGCAGATTGCTCTTTCACAACTTTCAAAGGAGGAATTGGCATAATGGAAAAGAAGGAATACGAATTCGGGCAAGCACAGACAAGAGTACGCAGAGGTCCGGGAGGTCCCGGAGGCAGAATGGGTGGCGGAGAGAAAGCCAAGGATTTAGTCGGAACATGGAAAAAACTGTTGGGATATTGTAAAAAATACGCAGCAGCTTTTGTTGTGGCAATTGGATGTGCAATTATTGGAACAGTATTGCAGTTACTTGGACCGGATAAGCTTTCTGAAATTACGGATTATATAGAACAGGGTCTTATGTCAGGAGAGATAGCGCTTGATTCCATCTTTACAGTGGGAATTACACTTGTATGCTTTTATGGGGCGAGCTGGCTGCTTTCTGCTACACAGCAATGGGTTATGGCAACCATTACCCAGCGAGTTTCCAAGTCCATGCGCAAGGAGATATCCCATAAAATCAATCGGCTTCCTATGTGGTATTACAATCGTAATTCTACAGGTGATGTGTTATCACGTGTGACTAATGACGTAGATACGATTGGGCAATCCCTTAACCAGAGTATTGGTAACCTGATTGCGCAGCTTGTATTGTTTGTGGGCAGCTTGATCATGATGTTCGTCACCAACTGGATTATGGCAATTACAGCGGTAGTGTCAACTATTTTTGGTTTTGTCATTATGATGGCTATTATGGGAAAGAGTCAGAAATATTTTGTGCGCCAACAAAGATGTCTTGGTGCAATCAATGGACACATTGAGGAGATTTATGCAGGACATACGGTAGTAAAGGCATATAACGGAGAAGAACAGGCGATAAAGACATTTGACGAGTTGAATAGTAACCTGAGAGAAAGTGGATTTAAAGCACACTGCTTATCTGGACTGATGATGCCTTTTATGACGTTTATCGGTAATTTCGCATATGTGGCAGTATGTATCGTTGGTGGCAGTCTTGCGTTAAATGGCACAATTGATTTTTCTGTTATTGTAGCATTTGTGTTATATGTACGTTATTTTACCCAGCCCCTTTCTCAGATAGCACAGTCTATGCAGTCACTTCAATCAGCTGCCGCAGCAGGCGAGCGTGTATTTGAATTTTTAGAAGCAGAGGAAATGGAGGATGAGAGCAGCAAGACAAAGAGACTTGAGAATGTAAAAGGCTCTGTTGAATTTGACCATGTGAAGTTTGGCTACGAGGACTCTGATAAAACAATTATTCATGATTTTTCTGCTGTAGCAAAGCCCGGACAGAAGATTGCAATCGTTGGACCTACGGGCGCAGGCAAAACAACTATGGTTAATTTGTTGATGCGTTTTCATGAGATACAGAGCGGAGAGATACGCATTGATGGTGTTTCCACAAAAGATGTAAAGCGTGAGGACGTTCACGACCAGTTTTGTATGGTTTTGCAGGACACATGGCTGTTTGAAGGAACAGTAAGGGAAAATCTTGTGTATTCAACACCTAATGTAACAGATGAAAAAATTGAAGAGGCATGTAAAGCGGTTGGCTTACATCACTTTATCAAGACCTTGCCAAAGGGATATGATACGGTGCTGTCTGACCAAGTTAACCTGTCCCAGGGACAGAAGCAGCAGCTTACGATTGCCCGTGCTATGATTGCCGATAAGCCTATGTTGATTCTTGACGAAGCAACATCTTCGGTTGATACCCGAACCGAATTAAAAATTCAGGATGCTATGGACAAATTAATGCATGGTCGAACATCCTTTGTAATTGCACATCGTCTTTCTAC
>CAYOHU010000158.1:0-4625 GCA_964403845.1 uncultured Acetatifactor sp. | reverse complement strand
CCGGATTCGTCATATAGCCCATCTCTACAATGGTAACAGGTACCTGACACCAGTTAATGCCGCTCATGGTATCTGTTTCCCAAACATATTTTTTCTGACATCCTGTAGCGGACACCATTTCCTCCAACACGTTTTCCGACAATGCTTTGCTATCCTTATAGTACGCTGCATTGTATGGATTATTCGCTGTCTGACAAATTGTCATAGCTCCCTGCACGGAAGACTTTTCGGAACCGTTCGCATGAATTCTGATAAAGGCATCCGCATCTGCATCATTGGCAATCTGAGCTCTTTCACTGTTGCTGATATTCACATCATGAGTGGTACGTACCATGATTACTTCATACCCTCTGTTCTCTAACTCCTCCTGCAGCTTCAACGCCACCTGCAAGTTAAGCTCATATTCTGCCAATCCGCTGACACACCCACTGGTTCCTCCGGATACCTTAGCCTTCATTTCCGAGGCTCCCGGTCCCACCGGCTCCTTTTCACTGTTTCCCTTTTGCTGATGACCGGCATCAATTACAATCACGTAATCATTGACATCTTCTTTTTTTACGCAGTCAGTGGTATAGACAGCCTCATCTGTCTTATTCTCAATCGTCTCAGCCTCATCCGGCTTTGCTTCCTCCGCCTTTTCCTCTGCGTCGGCAGTAGGCACGCTCTCACTCTCCTGCACTACTGCGGGCTCAATATCAGAAAGCGTGGTCGGTATCTCCTCCGTATCTCCGCAACCTGCCAAAAACGCAAAACACATCAGCGTAGCCAACATGCAAATCATAAGAGCTTTTTTCATCGGTATCCCTGCTCCTTTTCCAATCTCAACTTATTTCTTTTTTCCCGCAACACACCGGTACATAAGGAAGCCCACAATTGCGCCCAGCGTATTGGTCAGAATATCATCAATCTGGAAATACCCGCGTCCTGAAACTAACTGCAGACATTCTATTCCAAGACTGACCACCAGACCAATAGAAGCGCAGCTCCATAATCTTCTTACCCGGGGAATCGCCCATGCACACAGAACGCCAAAGGGTATGAATAACAATATATTTTCTATTACATAAGCATTATTTCTCGTGTTGATGCCCCACGTGGAAAATAGCTCCAAATCTATCCCTTTACTTCTTCCACCCTCTCTGGACAAAACTGTGATAAACAATAAAATCACAATATACATAAACAATCCCGTGATTGCCTTTACAGAAAAGAGAGTCTTATTTTTCTTCACTCTTCCGTCATTTATTACACTGAGAATAATGGCCATCATGATTCCGGCTAATATTCCATACGGAAGATACCGGAATACAGACATCAAATCCTTAATGATATATTTCACCATTTTCTTTCTCCATAGTATCTAAAATCTAAACTGCTTCCTTACTGTTCGGATAGTTAATCCATACGGTAGCAGTCCCAGTTGTCTGAAGCATGAGACCATTTGTCCTTCTCTTCAAAGAGTCTGTCATTCATCCACGCCACAGCATCTGTGACACCATCCTCATCAAAGGAAAAAAGAGTACTTGTCTTCTGTTCCTCCGGAGTTGTAAAATAGTTAAAGGGCTCCGGCCACACCGTTACCCGTAACTGCTTCCCCTCTTCGCCTGACACACCTTCTAATCGATATCGCATTCCCTGATGACATCCTGTGAATTCCGTTTTCTTTAAATATTCCATTGATAATATATCTGAACGCTGAATCATAATTATCCTCCATACCGCATCTTCCGCAGCCTCATGCGTAATGAAAGCTTACTTCCTTCTTTCACCGTTACAGTATATACTATCCGACCTATCTTTGCAAAGTCTAAATATGATTACTCATTTCCTTTTTTAACTGACGCATGATTTTCTTCTCCAACCGGGAAATATAGGATTGGGAGATTCCCAGAAAACCGGCGACCTCCTTTTGGGTCATCTCAACACCATTCCTGCTTCCCAAACCGAATCTCAGCTTGATAATGGTTTTTTCTCTCTCAGACAGCTTATCAATTGCTCCCATTAACAGATTTTTTTCTACCTCATGCTCCATATCTCTGTAAATAACATCCTCGTCAGTTCCCAGAATATCAGACAACAAAAGCTCATTTCCATCCCAATCCACATTGAGCGGTTCGTCAATGGACACCTCCAGTCTTGTCTTATTATTCCTCCGCAGATACATTAATATTTCATTTTCAATACATCTGGAGGCATAGGTTGCAAGCTTTATATTTTTATCCGGATTAAAGGTGTTGATGGATTTAATAAGTCCTATGGTTCCTATGGAAATTAAATCCTCCACTCCCACTCCTGTATTATCGAATTTTTTTGCTATGTATACAACCAATCGAAGATTATGCTCTATCAATATGGCTTTTGCTTCATCCTCATATTCCGTTCCCAGATCACTGATGACCTGATTCTCTTTCTCCAGTTCGAGGGGTGGTGGGAGCACTTCCGCGCCGCCAATATAATGAATCTCTCCCCCCCTGTGCAAAAGCCCTTTCTCTCTTCGAATGATCTTAAATTGTATTTTACCCGGGACTGCCACTTTCAATATCATAATAATAACCATACCTTTCCTTACTCGTTCTCTTCCTCCGCCTTTGTACTTTATTTGACTCTGAAAGCAGACCGGGATTCAGAATCATCTTCGCTTCTGATGTAACATACTCCTCACAAACCGCAACATAAATATCTTTACAGATTTTCGTTGTTCCGCATGTCTCAATCCTGATTTCCGGCACAAGATATCCCTTCAGGATTCCTCTTTGCTTCCCTATGCTGTGATAGGGAATTGCCCGATAAAAAACCGGTTCCTCCTCCCATAGATAGGGGATGATACTTTTCTCAATAATGGATACCGGTTTGCCGCTGATTGGTTCCATAAGGCTGTTGCCGGAATCCACAAGTGCCGTCATGGTGATTCTGTTCCCTCTACACACCAATGTCACCTTACACAGACTGCTCAGTTGCGTTCTGTGTTCTGCAAGATACGTGAATAAAAGATAAAACAGCGCTCCCATGCCAAGAACACCCCATACTCCCATAATGCGCTCTTCCAGCCATGAAAATCTCCCGACACTCAGCAGCATTGCTCCCCCCATCAGTATCGAATACATCAACAGCCTTTCCAGTATCTTAAAAAAAGACCGGATACTCCGTACACGGAACGTGACCACGATCATGGCAATAACTCCCAACGAGGTTCCCAGGGTCAGCCTAAGCCACTGACCTCCGACGCAGAAAAACGGCAGAAAATAAAGGACTGCTCCCAGTGCTGCCCCCAGAACCAGACGTATTCGCGTGGCAGTGCGAAACGTGCTTTGATTAACCAGAAGCAATAAATACAGGTTCATCACAAAATTCACCAGAAACAGACTGTCTACATACAGCTCATAATACATTGCATCACCCTTCTTCCCATTTATTATAAAATGGAAGGGGTATGGAATTTGTCAAAAAAAAGACCGCGGACATGCTTTTTGTTCTATAGATTTCGACATGACGAATCACTCACCCAAAAAACATTCCGTCATATTCATGCAATACAAAAGGACTACTCACCTGAAATGAGCAGTCCCTCCTGATAGTCGTATGATAATTCTTATTTGACCTAATTACTTCTTCTGCAGAAAATCAGGAATCTTTAAGGTCTTCTCCTCAACGGAGCTTCTGATGTCTGCCGGTTTACGTATTCCTACTATCGGCTGCTTGATACCCGTCTGCGCAGCGGTGGGGGCTGCAGTCGCTGTAGGCTGAATATTTAATCCCTTCAGGGAATTAGGAGTGATATGTGCAGTGGGCTGTCGATATGCAGCACCGGCGCCCAACCTGTTCTGTACCGCGCTGTTGGCAACATCCTCCAACCCGGTGGCAATTACGGTAATGGTACAGCTGTCGGTCTTGGATGCATCGTACATAGCACCGAAAATAATGTTGACATCATCTCCTGCCAGCTCCTGAACATAGCCTGCTGCGTCAGAGGCATCTGCAAGGGTAATATCACCGGATACATTGATAATAACATGGCTTGCTCCGGAAATGGTGGTCTCCAGCAGAGGGCTTTCCACCGCCATCTTAACTGCCTCAAGAGCTTTATCATCGCCCTTTCCTTCACCAATACCAATATGAGCGATTCCCTTGTCCTTCATAACAGTCTGAACGTCTGCAAAGTCCAAATTAATGACGGAAGGAACATTAATCAAATCCGTAATACCCTGTACTGCCTGCTGCAATACCTCATCCGCCTTCTTAAGTGCTTCCGGCATAGTTGTGCGTCTGTCTACAATCTCTAACAATTTGTCATTGGGAATCACAATCAGGGTGTCCACATTTTCCTTAATCCTTTCAATACCGGAAAGTGCGTTAACCATACGCGCCTTTGCTTCAAAACGGAACGGCTTCGTCACAACACCAACGGTCAAAATCCCCATATCCTTTGCAAGCTTGGCCACAACAGGTGCAGCTCCGGTACCGGTACCGCCACCCATACCACAGGTAACAAACACCATGTCCGCGCCCTTCAATGCTGCGGAAATCTCCTCAGTGCTCTCCTCTGCAGCCTTCTCGCCAACCTCCGGCTTTGCTCCTGCACCGAGACCTTTGGTAAGCTTCTCACCAATCTGTAGAAGCTTTGGTGC
>CAYOHU010000157.1:0-4625 GCA_964403845.1 uncultured Acetatifactor sp. | reverse complement strand
TCATTACATTGATGCACTATTTGAAACCATCTCCGGCTTCACCACCACAGGTGCAACCATTCTCTCGGACGTGGAAGCTCTCTCTCGTGCCGGACTCTTTTGGCGGAGCTTTACACACTGGATCGGAGGTATGGGGGTATTTGTATTCATGATGTCCATTCTTCCATTGATGGGCGGCTCCACCATGAACCTGATGCGCGCGGAGAGCACAGGTCCCTCTGTAGGGAAATTGCTTCCTCGTACCAAGGACACTGCTAAGATACTTTATAAGCTTTATATCGGCTTCACCATTGCAGGCATCATCATTCTGTGCCTCTGCGGCTTACCTCTGTTCGATTCGCTCACCATCACCTTCGGCTCCGTTGGCACCGGCGGCTTCGGTATCCGTAACGACAGTGCTGCAAGCTATTCTCCTTTGATTCAGTATGCGATTGCCATGCTTACGATTCTCAGTGGTGTAAACTATTCTTTTTACTTCTGTCTCATGCGAAAGCAGCTGAAAGCCGCATTTTCCATAGAAGAGGTCAAATGGTATTTCGGTATCATTCTGGCAGGTACAGGCGTTATCATTTGGAATATCCATTCCCTGTATCCCACAGTGGAAGAGTCTGTACGACATGCTTTCTTTCAAGTGGGATCCCTGATTACTTCAACCGGTTTTGCTACCACGGATTATGATATCTGGCCTCAATTCTCCAAAACCATACTGATATTGATCATGTTTATCGGAGCATGCTCCGGCAGTACCGGAGGCGGCATCAAGATATCCCGCATTCTTATTCTGATGAAAGGGATTAAAAAAGAACTGCAGATGATGATTCATCCCCGTATGGTGAAGAAAATCCGAATGGATGGACATGTGATTTCCCACGAAACCATCCGCACTACCAATTCATTTATTGCAGTTTACTTTGTCATTTTTTTATTTTCGGTTCTGCTCATCGGAATCGATGAGCTTGACTTTACCACTAATTTTACCGGAGTGCTTGCAACACTGAATAATATGGGACCCGGCATGGAGCTGGTAGGTCCCACCTGCAACTTCTCCGTTTTTGGTCCCTTTTCTAAGTGCGTCCTGATATTCGACATGCTGGCAGGTCGACTGGAGCTCTTCCCGGTTCTGATTATTATGCTTCCCTCCTGCTGGAAGAAATACTAGGACTGATACATTTAGTACAATCCTATAGAAATCATTCTATGAAAATCATTCTATGGAAAGCATTCCATAAAAATCATGCTACCGGTCATTTGCCACGCATAGCTAAATATGTTATACTATAATAAATTATCGGACTAAGCATCACGTACTACTATGGAAAAGATACAGAAAGGCATGGTTATCCTATGAAAACAAATGAATCAGCTGAAAATTATTTGGAGACAATATTAGTATTAAGCAAATCTCTTCCTGTTGTTCGTTCTGTGGATATCGCTTCAGAGCTTGGCTTCAAAAAATCCAGCGTCAGTGTTGCCATGAAAAACCTTCGGGAAAATAATCATATCACCGTTACCAAGGAAGGATATATCTACCTGACCGAATCCGGAAGAGGCATCGCCGAAATGATTTATGAGCGTCATGAGCTTCTCTCGTCTTGGCTGGAACAGCTTGGTGTAGATAAAAAAATTGCCGCCGAAGACGCCTGCCGTATTGAACACGTCATCAGTCCGGAAAGCTTCGAGGCTCTTAAGAAACATATTCTGTAATCGAAGAAGACTTCCCAGACAGCAATAACAGCAAATCTGAGAAGTATCTTTTATTGTAAAAATATACGGAAACAACGGCAAAGCTTCTCTGATGTGAAGCCCTGTTACCAGGTTGAGATATTATGATACAGTCTGTAATAAGCTCCATTCAGACGTTCCGTCTGCAGCTGAATGGCAAAGTTATCCAATTTAAATTCCTTTAGTGCCTCCTCCACATAGCCCTTCTTATAGCTTCCGTCGCTGTAAATGCGCTCTATAGTATCCCACAATGATTTGGGAATCACATTGGTAAACTGCTGATAACCCGTTCCCACCTTCTTCATTTGATTCAGACAATCCGCATAATATTCCTCCAGATTATCCATGATTTCTTCCTCTTTTAAGCCGATTTCTTCCCACGGTTTTTCCTTGTCCTTATCTGAATCATTTAAACCACCGTTCCAAGTAAGCGGTTTATTCGGATAATCATTAATCAGGTCATCTACAGTCCCCTGATGAATATCATCTGTACTTCCCTTCCGATACGCTTCTCCCGTGCATACCGGAAGCTTCACAGACATCCCCGTGCGCATATGAGTCCCGGAATAGTCTGCATCCGTCTTATTATAATAATCATACGTAGACGGCTTCGTATCATCCCACGTGACATCCACATTGTAAAAGCCATCATCCAGATTCACAATATTCCACGCATGATTCTCACCAGAATATCCCGTACAATAGTAACAGGGTACGCCAAGCTCCATCATCAGATACTGAAATGCCCTCGCATATCCGGCACAAACACTTCTCCCGCTTACTAACGCACTGTATGCACTTTGCCCCATAGCGGTACTGCCATGATAATCAACCCTGCTTATCAGAGCATCATGAACATACCTCTCTTTTTCAGCTGTAGCAGTCAGTTTTTCCGCGTCCTTAAGAATTTCCTGTGCTGCTGCATTAAATTTCTTTTCAGCCTCCCTCAGGTCACTTGCAATATTGTAATACTGCAGAGTCAGTTCAATACACTCTCCGCTTTTTAAATACTTGCAGGAGTATCCGGTCTCCACCCAGAAAAGCTCGGGATGATCATTATATACCGCTTCAAATACGTCTCGGACCTCATCCGGTGATACACTGACTACCGGTGCAAAAGAAGTGGTAAGCTTCATAGCATTTGCATAAACCTGCCGATACAACGCCTGCATATTCTGATTCAGCATACCGTAATAAGGATACATTGCAGCATCAAAGGTGAAATTGGCACCGGTCTCTCCTGTTTCCAGCTTTGCCTGCAGCTTCCTCGCATCCTCTTCCCCGATTTCCTGTCCGTTTTCCCGAACCGGCTCATACCCATTGCGATCCTTCACAGAATCAGGAGAAGCCACCTCCTCCTGAGCAGGCGGCACATAAACACCGTCTCCCGAAATATTTCCGCCAATGCCCGGCGTATCCTTCCCATTCTCTCCATATTCCGGCAGCTGTGCCGTTGCATCTCCTGACACACCCTCCGATGTTCCAAACAGCTTCTCCGTTCCCGACACCCAAGCAGCTATTTTTTCTGTCAAAGCCGGTTGAAATGCACAAACCAGAATCAACACACACAGCAGCATAATCAAGGCTAATATGAAATACAAAAAACGTTTAATAATCTTCAATGTTCTTTTCCTTTCACGCCAAAGGATTTCTCTTGAAACCATTCCTCTAACCTATTGAGCTTATAGTATGAATGCTTCACTTTCCTGACATAACGATATGTCAATTTCCCATACTAACTAATATTATTATCGGCTAATTTCCATTTACACATTACAATAAAAAAAGACTTTTATCATGAGCCTCGCCACAATAAAAGTCTTTCTGTCACAACCACTGGCATCAATTTTCAGGAACTGATGTATTAGTTACTTGTAAAATTATCGAAATAGCCCTGAATCAGAATAATAGGCGTTCCCTTATCACCGGATCCCGAAGTCAGGTCACACAGAGAGCCGAGCAGATCAGTCAGCTGTCTGGGGGTTGTACCCTGAGAAGCCATGTTTCCTACCAGATTATCCTGCTTTGATTTGATACTATTGGAAATAGCTTCCTTCAGTTCAGCACCGCTAAGATTTGCAAAATCATTATCTGCAAGATATTTTAATTTCAATTCATTAGGGGTTCCAATCAGACCATCAGTATATGCCGGAGATACTACAGGATCTGCAAGTTCCCAGATTTTACCCTGAGGATCCTTGAAGGCGCCATCACCGTATACCATAACTTCCACATGTTTTCCTGTCTTCTTCAAAATTTCAGACTGGATATCAAGTACAAGCTGCTTGCACTCCTGAGGGAACAACTTAATTTTATCCTCTGTAGCCTTATTGGAACCAAGCAAACCATATTTCTCGTTGAAGCCGCTTCCATTAACAGGAGCATTCATAAGGTCATCCAGACCGCAAACAGCCTTTGCACCTGCCGCCTTTAAGATACGTTTGGTGCGTGCTCTGGTATGAATATCACAGTTAATGATACAATCGGTATAATCCAGAATAGTCTTCGCCTGATTTGCAAATACTACCTCTACCTCTGCACCTGCGCCGGTAATAATATCCGAATAATACTGAACATAGTCAACACCGGTAAACTCATGCTTGTTCTCTCCGAATAATTCTCTGTATTTCTCCAAGGTCAACACGTCGGAATAAGGATTAATTCCGGCTCCATCAAGCTGATCCCAAGTCAGTATTGCATTACCAACCTCGTCACTGGGATAACTCAGCATCAAAACAACCTTCTTACATCCCATTGCAATACCTTTCAAATTGATTGCAAAACGGTTACGGGACAGAATGGGGAAAATAACTCCTACAGTTCCTCCGCCCAACTTTGCTTTCACGTCAGCCGCAATATCCTGAACACTTACATAATTTCCCTGCGCACGAGCAACAATAGAC
>CAYOHU010000156.1:0-4629 GCA_964403845.1 uncultured Acetatifactor sp. | reverse complement strand
CTGAAATTCGGTGAGTTTATCTTAAAGAGCGGACGTAAGTCCCCTTTCTTTATGAATGCAGGTGGATATGTGACAGGAAGTCAGTTGATGGGTTTAGGTGAATATTACGCAAAAGCGATTCATAATACTTATGGAGACGATTTCGATGTGCTGTTCGGACCGGCATACAAGGGGATTCCCATCAGCGTGGTTACTGCAATCGCGTACAGCAAGCTGTACGGGAAGGAGATTCGTTATTGCTCTGACCGTAAAGAAGAGAAGGATCACGGCGCAGACAAGGGAAGCTTTCTGGGAAGCAAGCTGAAGGATGGCGACAGGGTCATTATGATTGAGGATGTTACTACCTCCGGAAAATCTATGGAAGAGACAGTGCCCAAGGTAAAGGGTGCTGCAGATGTAGAAATCGTAGGACTTATGGTTTCTTTAAACCGTATGGAAAAGGGACTGGGCGGCAAGGTGAGTGCCTTGGAAGAGATTAAGGATAAATATGGCTTTGATGCGAATGCTATTGTGTCTATGGCAGATGTAATCGAGCATTTATACAATAAGCCCTATAAGGGACAGATTTACATTGATGATACGTTGAAGACCGCAATTGATGCGTATTATGAGACCTATGGTGCGTAGGAGCAGTTCAGAGGCTGTATCCGGGAACGGTAGGTAATGGGAAGCGTAACAGCGATTTTTCCGCGGATAGGAAGGAGCATGCATGGAAGAAAAGACTTATAAGACAATGGGCGGCGCAGGTGCGCTGAATATCGTACTTGGTGCAATTGCGATTGTTGTGGGACTTGCATCAGGTGTACTTTTGATTATCAGCGGAGCAAAGTTGATCTCCGGCAAATCCAAGATTTTGTTTTAACAAAAGCATTATGAGACAGTAAACGGGCATTTCCGGAAGGGAGTGCCCTTTTAGAGTTTTGGGAAAGTGGAATTATGGCAAGAAGAAATTATATTTTTACGAATAAAAGGCATTCTCAGCGTGCGATTATGTCCGCAATTTTGGGAATGATAAGTACGATATCGCTGGGCATCGTGGTGTATCTGACATACCTGCGCAATGGTGAGGCAATGGTAGGCTATGGTGTAACCGGCTTGCTGGCAACAATTTTTTCTATCATAGGTCTGACACTGGGGATCTTGACAGCTCGGGTCAAGGAGTATTACAGGCTGTTCCCGTGGCTGGGGATTATTTTAAATCTGATAGCATTGGGGTGTATCAGCTTCATGCTTTATTGGGGAAGTATGCTTTGAATGCCTTAGCCGGCAGATTAGGGAAAAATAGATTGGATGGAATGAATTAGATAGGAAAGATTAGATAAGCTTGCTTGGATATAGATTAAGTATTGGAGATGTTGAAATGGATGCAGAGTTGTTGAAGGAGAGACTTACACTGGCGCAGGAGCGCATCCGGGAGATTCCCGGAGAACACTGGGGGAGTGAAGAAACAAAGGCTTTTGAGGAATACTTTACCTGTGTGGCTGAGTTCCTTCAGATGATTGAAGAAACTGACAGGCTGATAGATGAAGGTTGGTTGGAGAAGGCGTCTTTGGAGGAATTGCTTCAGCATAATCACAGATTATATGAGGATATCATGCCGGAGAATTATGAGGTAAGCTTTGCTAACCCGGCATACGCGGTGAGCAGACTGGGCAGAGAGTACGGAGATATTCTGGCATTCCTCTATACGGAGATACGAAGTCTGATTGGCTTTACCTTCGAGAGACGTGCTTTTGAATTAGTGATTCGACTGGAATTGTTTGTAGAGATATATACGGCATTTGTATATGAATGGCAGGAGAAGCTTTGTCTGCCTTCCCGCGAAGCCATCAGACAGATGATTTATTGGTTTGTCAGTGATTATGCGGATGTGGCAGCAGAACAGCGTGTGAAAGAGCTGGTGGTGCCGGGAGAAAACTTTGCGGAAAGCCTGATTCGAAACAGCAATCTCGAGGATGTGAGATATCTCTTTGCCTATGGGGAGTATGTGAGTGAAAACGAACTGACCATGGCACGTTTTATGGCGGAGCTTCCGCAGGAATCCGTCAATCTGATGGCAGATACTTACACAGAGGGCTACCGGATGGGGTTTGTGCTGGGAAACAAGGATTTGTCTAAGAAAAAGGCAGTAGATGTACGTTATCAGCCGGGATTTGAACGGATGATGAAAAGGGCGTTGGAAAATTTTGAACAGATGGGGTTACAGCCCGTGATTTATAGGGCGGCTTACAGCGTTCTCTACAATCCGTCGATTTTCAAGAGCGGTTTCTACGGCGGCACGCCCAACAGACAGTACGAATTCGACCACAAGGACGACAAGGCGTTGTTTTTGGATAAAACCTATGTAAATCGTAAGCTGGAGGTCACCCGCACGGCTTTTGAAGAGTACCGGGATGCGGCGAGAGGCTATGCAGGTCCGGCGGTGGTTGAGACCTTCGGTGAGAGGAAGTTTGAACCTGTCAACAAACCGGAAAGCCTGAAGCTGAATGATGAACAGAATAGACTTTGGGTGGAGTATCGGACTCAGGCGGGAGAGCTTCAGCGGAATTACATTTTGGAGGAGGAGAGAAGCTTTACGATTATTGCATTCCCTGTTCCTGAGATTGCAGATAGTCTGCAGGGAAGCTATGAGGAGTTTTTCAAGGAGATTATTCGGATCAATACACTGGACTACACGTTATATCAGAAGCTTCAGCAGAGACTGATAGATGTGTTGGATACGGCCGAATATTGTGAGGTGAAGGGGCGGGGTGAGAATCGCACGGATTTGCAGGTGCAGCTTCATCGTTTGAACAATCCTTCCAAGGAGACAATTTTCGAGAACTGTGTGGCGGATGTGAATATCCCGGTGGGAGAAGTGTTTACCTCTCCTGTGCTGAAGGGTACGAGTGGAATTCTTCATGTGAGCCGTGTCTATCTGAATGGCTTGGAATATAAAAATCTCACAATTGCTCTGGAAGATGGTATGGTTAAGGATTACACCTGCGATAATTTTGCCGGTGAAGAGGAAAATCAGGCATTTATAAAGGAAAACATTCTCTTCAGGCATGCTACACTGCCTCTTGGCGAGTTTGCAATCGGAACCAATACCACCGCCTATGTGGTGGCAAGAAAATATGGTGTGGAGGATAAGCTTCCCATTCTGATTGCAGAGAAGATGGGACCGCATTTTGCGCTGGGCGATACCTGCTATTCCCATGCTGAGGACGTGAAGGTATATAATCCGGACGGCAAGGAGATTGTGGCAAGGGATAATGAGGTGTCAAAACAACGGAAAAACAGTGCGGCAAACGCTTATTTTAACTGCCATACTGACATTACGATTCCCTATGATGAGCTGGGAGAGCTGACGGCTGTCCGCTCTGATTCCACAAGGATTCCTATTATCGTAAACGGTCGTTTTGTCCTGCCCGGGACTGAGAAGCTGAACGAGGCCTTTGCAGATTAATATTAGGTTTCCAACGGAAGTGTTGCAAAAAAACAAAGATTTTTTACGGAAGATATTGCAACGTGGTTATAATTCTAGTAAACTAAATGTGGTAGTGTAATAAAATGGAGAAACAATATACTGTGAAATTGAATTTAAATACAGAAATTTGTGCTTGTGCCCAGATTTCCGGTTTACGGTAAGAATGGAGGAGTATTATGGAAAACAAAGCCATGCCTAAGGTTGGTATTGTGATGGGCAGCGATTCCGATATGCCTGTAATGGCAAAAGCTGCTGATATTTTAGAAGAATTGGGAATCCCGTATGAGATGACTGTGATCAGTGCACACAGAGAGCCGGACGTGTTCTTTGAATATGCTAAGAGTGCAGAAGCAAAGGGCTTTAAGGTAATTATTGCAGGAGCCGGTATGGCTGCACACCTTCCGGGTATGTGCGCAGCGATTTTCCCGATGCCCGTTATCGGTATCCCGATGCATACCACTTCGCTGGGAGGACGTGATTCACTGTATTCTATTGTACAGATGCCCTCAGGCATTCCGGTGGCGACTGTGGCAATCAACGGTGGTGCAAACGCAGGTCTTTTGGCGGCTAAGATTCTGGCAACCTCGGATGCTGAGCTTTTGCAGAAGCTAAAGGACTACAGCGCGACCCTGAAAGAGCAGGTGGTCGCAAAGGATGCAAAATTGCAGGAGGTCGGCTACAAGGCATACCTCGCTGACATGAAGAAATAAAAAGAGCTGAGAATACAATATTTTATGAGGAGAAAAGAAATGGATTACAAGAAAGCAGGAGTTGATATTGAAGCCGGATACAAATCCGTGGAGTTGATGAAAAAGCATGTAAAAGAGACCATGCGTCCGGAGGTGATGAGTGGTCTTGGCGGATTCTCGGGAGCATTCTCCATGAGTGCCATCAAGGATATGGAGAACCCGGTACTGTTATCCGGTACGGACGGCTGCGGAACAAAGGTGAAGCTGGCGTTCCTTATGGACAAGCATGATACCATCGGTATCGACGCGGTAGCAATGTGCGTGAATGATGTTGCGTGTGCAGGCGGTGAGCCTTTGTTTTTCTTGGATTATATTGCATGCGGTAAGAATTATCCTGAGAAGATTGCAACTATCGTTTCTGGTGTTGCAGAAGGCTGTAAGCAGTCCGGCGCAGCACTTGTTGGTGGTGAG
>CAYOHU010000155.1:0-4643 GCA_964403845.1 uncultured Acetatifactor sp. | reverse complement strand
GCTTGTGGAATGTGTATACAAAATGTATGAGCAGTGTGAACGGAATGGTGAGGTGTATCTGCAGGCTCAGATTTTTGAGGATGCAAAGCTTTTGAACAGGGAACAGATTGTAAATGGAGAAGCGCAGATTCCGGAAATGAAGAAAACGACAGAGGCGTCAGAAGAAATAACGGAATATCAACATGTCTCAGAGGAGGAGAAGGAAGAAGAAAAGCAGACGGTCAAAAAAGGCTTCCGGTATTTATTGGATGGGAAAAGGCGTAGAGACAAGAGTGCAAGGGCGCAATATCAGCAGGAGATGCAGTTGGCAATGGAGGGCTATGCTGTAGCAGAAGAAATACCCTATGGCAGTGAAACGGAAACGGAGACAGAGGAGTACGGTAAAACGGTTTACATTGAAGAGGCAAAAATACCAAGGGAAATTATCAGAAGATTATACACACAGGATGGCAGGATTATTGCGCAGCTGAACAGCGAGTCTTTTACAATTGGAAAGAAAAAGGGAGAGGTTGACTTGGTGCTGGAGGATTTTGCGGTGAGCAGAATACATGCCCGAATCAGTACGGAGGAGAATGGACTTTATCTGGAGGATTTGAATTCCACTAATGGCACCTATAAGAACGGACTGCGTCTGCAGCCCTATGAGAGACGAAAGCTGGAAGAGGGAGATGAGATTCGGATTGGGAAGGTGGTGTTATTCTATCGATAGAGAATTCTTGAAGGTTGACGAAAAGGGGATAAGAGTGGTACTCTTTTACTGAGATATTTAAGGGATTGCGAGGGAAACTGATTGCAAAAAAGCAAAGCTCTGCCGATTGTCAGTGTTACATTGGTTGTTCTCAATGTAATGGTATTTATTATATGTACTTTTACGGGTGATTTGTTGTATAATATGGGAGAATTAGGAGTACAGGGAGTACTTCTGCGGAAGGAATACGGACGAATCGTCAGTGCCATGTTTTTGCACAGTGATTTCAATCATATTTTTAATAATATGGTTATTTTGTTTTTCCTTGGAGCGATGATAGAGAAGGAGATAGGGCATATCAGGTATCTGCTAATCTATTTTTTGTCGGGAATCGGAGGAAATCTGCTTTCGTTGGGATATAAGGTAGTTACGTTGGAAACTGCCTGCTCGATCGGAGCCAGTGGTGCGGTTTTTGGGATGGACGGAGTGCTGCTTGCGTTGGTTTTCTTTTCCGGAAAACATATGCAGAATGTGACCCCGTTCAGGGTGCTATTGATGATAGGCTATTCTTTATATAGCGGATTTACCGGGCAGAATATAGACAATGCAGCTCATGTGGGCGGTTTAGTGATAGGTTTTCTGTCAGGAAGTGCAATCTGTATTGTTGACAGGATAAGTAGAAAGATAAAAAGATAAGAGGAAGCGAGAGGTAGAGCGTTGAATATTAATATTTATTATGGCGGCAGAGGGATTATTGATGACCCGACAAATTACGTGCTTAACAAAATTCAGGGAGTATTGGAAGAATTGCGTGTAAATGTAATGCGTTATAATCTGTATGAGTGCAGAAGCTCGATAGCTACGCTTCCGCAGACCCTGAATGATGTTGATGGGATTATTTTGGCAACGACGGTAGAATGGTATGGCATTGGCGGATACATGCAACAGTTTTTGGATGCGTGTTGGTTATACGCTGACAAGGAAAAGCTGGCGAAGATTTATATGTGCCCGATTGTAATGGCCACCACATACGGGGAAAGGGAGGCCAAATTAAATCTGTCAACCGCGTGGGAAATTCTTGGCGGGCTGCCTTGCAGTGGTATTTGCGGCTATATTGAAAACACGGTTGAGTTGGAGATGAACGAGGAATATGTTCATATTATTGAGAAAAAAGCTGAGAATATTTATCGAACCATTAATCAACATGTATCCAGCTTTCCGGCAAGTAATCAGGCAGTAAAACAGAAGGTTTCTGTCCCGCAGAGTATTGATTTGACTCCGCAGGAAACAGAGCAATTATCGCGATATGCTTCGGATGATAATTACGTACAGCGACAGAAAGAGGATTTGCAGGAATTGGCGGGTATATTTAGAGACCGGCTGAATCTTGAGAGTGCGGAAAATCAAGAGGAATATCTGGGAGAGCTTCGTCAGGTATATAAGCCTCAGGCCGGACTGGAGGCTGTGTATTCTCTTAATATAGAAGAAAAAGCCCAAAATCTGATTATTAGAATTAAAGGGACGAAGCTGGAATGTGAATATGGAATGGCAGAGCAGCCGGATGTTGAGATGCAGATGAACAGGGCGACAATGGAGGATATTGTGAACGGCAGGATGACCTTCCAGAGAGCGTTTATGTCCGGTGGGATGAAGATGAAGGGTGATTTCAGAATATTGAGAACCTTGGATCAGGTATTTCAGTTCGAAAAGAAATAGGCGCCTTGCGTACCGTTGCCGGTGATGAGTAGCGGGAGCGTGCCTTCAGCACTTTCCTTTTGCTCATGTGGTTACTTCGCCACATAAATCTGTAAATACACTTCTGCTCATGCAAGCATGGCAGCCGCATATTCACAGATTTGCATGGCTCTGAATAGTTACCGGAAAATTTCATGTTTTGCACCTGACAAGAAAAAAGATAGAGAGGTATCGTGATGAAGAGAGAGAACTGTATTTTTTGTAAGATTGCCAATGGGGAAATTCCGTCTAAGACACTGTATGAGGATGAGGATTTTAAGGTAATTCTGGATCTGGGTCCGGCAACAAAGGGACATGCGTTGATTCTGCCGAAGGAGCATGCGGACAATCTATACGAATTGCCGGATGAAGTAGCAGCAAAAGCACTGGTACTGGCTAAGAAAATGGCTTGCAGAATGACAGAGAAATTATGCTGTGATGGTTTTAATCTGGTGCAAAACAACGGAGAGATTGCAGGACAGACGGTTATGCATTTTCATCTTCATTTGATACCAAGATATCGTGATGACGGGCAAAAAATCGCCTGGATTCCCGGAACCCCTACGCAGGAAGAGCTGGAAGCAATTCAGAATCAGATTATGGAGTAAGAGGCGAAATGAGAATAATTGATGTGAAGGATGTAACACGGAATGTCGGAGAAATGTGTATAGAAGCAAATCATTTTCTCTCAGATGATATGAAGTGTGCATTGGATAGAGCTGCATCGGAGGAGGAGTCCCCTCTGGGAAGACAAATACTGGGACAGCTTCAGGAGAATATGAAAATAGCCGGTGAAGATATGATTCCTATTTGTCAGGATACAGGAATGACAGTAGTATTCATGGAGATAGGTCAGGATGTCCATTTTGAAGGCGGAATCCTGGAGGATGCTATCAACGAAGGAGTGCGTCGCGGATATCTGGAGGGTTATCTGCGCAAATCGGTGGTGAAGGATCCGATTGAGCGTGAAAACACAAAAGACAATACTCCGGCAGTGATTCATTATGAAATTGTGCCGGGAGAACAGGTAAAGATTACGGTTGCACCAAAGGGTTTCGGCAGTGAAAATATGAGCCGCGTATTTATGTTAAAGCCTGCTGACGGAATCGAAGGAGTAAAGAATGCGATTTTGACCGCAGTTAAGGATTCGGGTCCGAATGCCTGCCCACCTATGGTGGTAGGTGTGGGTGTGGGCGGTACATTTGAAAAATGTGCCATAATGGCGAAGAAAGCGCTTGCCAGATCAATATCGGAGCGTTCGCCAATTCCATATGTGAGAGCTATGGAGGAAGAATTGCTTCAGAAAATCAATGCTACCGGAATCGGACCGGGAGGCTTGGGAGGAAGAACGACTGCGCTGGCGGTTAATATCAATACATATCCTACACATATAGCAGGGCTTCCTGTTGCCATCAATATTTGCTGCCATGTAAACAGACATGCGGTCAGAATTTTGTAAAATCCGGATAGCAGGGAATTATTACAGAAAGGTTTGAGCGTAAATGGATAAATATATCAATGTGCCACTCGAAAGGGATGAAGCAAAAAAACTGCATGCGGGAGACTATGTGTATTTGACAGGGACGATATATACAGCACGAGATGCAGCTCATAAGAGAATGTACGAGGCGCTGGCTGAGGGAAAGGAGCTCCCCATAGATATGCAAGATAATGTCATATACTATATGGGTCCTTCTCCGGCAAGGGAGGGACGGGCGATTGGATCTGCCGGACCTACAACGGCAAGCCGTATGGATAAATACGCCCCTTCCTTGCTTAATCTTGGCCTGATAGGTATGATTGGAAAGGGGAAACGTTCTCAGGATGTAAAGGATGCTATTGTACGAAACGGAGCAGTCTATTTTGCAGCCGTGGGAGGGGCGGGAGCGTTGTTATCTCGTTCTATCAAGACATCGGAGGTCATTGCATATGATGATCTCGGTACCGAAGCGATTCGGAAACTGACAGTTGAGAATTTTCCCGTGATAGTTGTTATTGATGCTGAAGGAAATGATTTATATGAAACAGCAATACAGGCGTATTGTAAATAGCTTATATGAACACGGAGAGTGGATTACTGCAAATTTCTATATAAAATAGAAAAAAGCAATTGACAAACTATGTGTCCTTGGGTATAATAACTTTTGCGTCAAGAGATGGCGTGAAAATATCATATTGGTAGAGACGTAGTTCAGATTATGGAGAAATACTCAAGAGGCTG
>CAYOHU010000154.1:0-4683 GCA_964403845.1 uncultured Acetatifactor sp. | reverse complement strand
ATACCAAACAGGAAGAGTCCCAGTCCTCCTGCCAAAGAAATAATAACACTAATATTCATTTTCTTTTCCTTTACTTAAGTAATAATGTCCTTCTCAAGCTGACGTTTCAGCTCTTCAAGAGTTTCAAATTTCTGCTCCGGGCGTTTAAACCCATACAAGTGCACCTCTATCGTCTCATCATAAATTTCCTCATCGAAATCATATAAATAGGACTCCACACCCATGACCTTTTCCTCAGTCACAGTGGGTTTGTAGCCGATATTACTGAGGGCTCTGTAATTTCTTCCCTTAAACACTACCTCTGAATAGTATACTCCGTTGGGCGGCAATAATTTATTCTTCTGAGGCAACAGATTCACCGTCGGAAAGCCAAGGGTGCGACCAATCCGTTTCCCATGCACCACAGTTCCCAGTATAGTGTAAGGCATTCCCAGAAATTCATGAACCGACTGCATATTCCCTTCCTTCAGCTGCTGCCTGATATACGTGGAATTTACCTCTGTTCCTTGTATACATACCTTTTCAATTGTCTTGACAGTGAAGCCAAGCCTCCTGCCCAATTTACACAACAGTTCGGCATTTCCTGCTCCTTTTGCTCCAAAGGATAAATCGGTTCCCGCTGCGATGAATTTAGCATTCATCTGTTCCGACAGGATTTTCTCGGCAAAGGATTCAGGAGACATCGCCGCTGTCTCACGGGTTAAAGGAAACTCAATCAGGACGTCTATTCCCATACGTTCAAAAAGAATCCTCTTTTCTTCCTTTGTTGTAAGCTCCTTCCCGTCCGAGCTTCCGAACAATACGGCAGGCGGTGGGTCAAATGTAAACACACAGGCCTCTAATCCGTTTTCCTTCTGTGCAAGAATTTCCTCCAGCAGTCTTCTATGCCCGACATGAACACCATCAAACTTACCAATTGCAACGGCACATGCCTTCTCTAACACAAACTCTGTCGTGTCAGCTATAATCTTCAATGATTTCACCACACCTTCGTCTCAAATCCCTCTGACTTTGCTTTACAAAAACATCTTCACAGGCTTGTACCATTTCCGTCCGTTATCATAGGTATATACACCGACGAAGCTTTCATTCTCCCGATAGATGCTAACCCATTCACCCTCTTTGCAGATTGTCTCTTCCACCGTCTGATCCGGATAAAAGGCGTTGCCGTTATCAACCAGCCTGCTAAATTCCCGGCGCACATGCAGTCTGGGACAGCCCGCGAAGGCACTGTCCACCGGAAACAAGAGTTCCTCCAGCCTGCCTTCATCCCGCAGTGCTTCCAGCTGATCCAATGTAACCGCCTTCTCCAGCCCAAAGCTTCCCACACGGGTACGCTGCAGGCTCTTCATGGTGCCACCGCAGCCTAATTTGCTCCCGATGTCGGCACAGAGCGTGCGAATGTAAGTTCCTTTCGAGCAGGTAACCCGCAGCTTCACAACAGGAAGCTCCAGATCAAGAATCTCTATCTCGTGTAGGTACACCTCTCTTGCCTTGCGTTCTACCTCTTTGCCTGCTCTTGCCAGCTCATAAAGCTTCTTACCATCCACCTTTAATGCGGAATACATGGGAGGAATCTGATGATACACTCCGTGAAAGCTCATGATTGCCTGACGCACTTCCTCCTCAGACACCTCCACCGGACTCTCACGCAATACCTGCCCCGTGGTATCCTGCGTATCTGTCTCAATCCCCAGCAACAGCTCTGCCACATACTCCTTATCCTTGTCGGTAAGCATATCACACAGCTTGGTGCCGCTTCCCAGACACACCGGAAGCACACCGGTTGCCTGAGGATCAAGAGTTCCTGTATGTCCTATTTTTTTCTGCCTGCAGATTCCACGCATCTTGGCTACCACATCATGGGAGGTAAAGCCTGCTTCCTTGTGAATGATGATAATCCCGTTTAACATAATTGTTCCTCTATATGTAAGGAAAGGTTATTCACACAATCGTGAAATGTCCCCTTCATGGTACAGCCCGCCGCACGCACATGACCGCCGCCGCCAAAGAAGGACGCAACCTTAGCCACGTCTATCTTCTCATTAGAGCGGAGACTGACCTTATATTCCAGCACACCCGTCTCATACATAAAAATTGCACAGTCCACCCCTTTAATATTCCGCAGCTGATTTACAATTCCCTCAAAGTCTCCGGAATCCACATTATAGAAATCCATAGTCCTGCGGTCCACCACACTGACAATACATCTTCCATCCATGAAACGGATGCTTTCCATCAGTGCCCGTCCCATAATCTGAGTCTGCAGATAGGTCTTCTGATAAAAGGTTTCCTCAATCAGTCTGGGAAAATCGAAGCCAAAGCTGATCAGATGTGCTGCCTTTCTCAGCGTGTCCGGTGTGGTATTCGAATACTGGAACACACCGGTATCATGAATCATACCGATATAGATTGCCATTGCTAAATCCTTATCCAGCTTATCCTTTTCCACCAGATCATAAATCAACTCGCAGGTGGAGCCGACATGCGGCATAATATAATTCACATCCCCACAGCCCTGATTGCTGATATGATGGTCAATATTAATTCTTTTTACCGCCTGTACAAAATATTTTTCCGCATCCCCCAGACGCTCCTGTGCACAATCAAGGGCAAAATAGACATCAAAGACCTCCTCCTGCGGGAAATCGCTGCGAATCCGTTCAAAGCCCTTTATCTCTCTGAAAATCTCTGACGGTTTCTCTAAATATACACAGATTTCTGTCTCCGGCATACACTGCTTCAGATACTGATACAGTGCCAGACAGGCTCCCACGCAGTCTCCATCCGGACGGATATGTCCGCTGATTCCTATCCGTTTTGCATCCCTACACTCCTGTAAAATATTCATTCATGCTTCACCTTCCTACACATCTACATCCTCGGATGCTTCCTCAGAAGCTGCTCCCTTTTGTCCCGCGATGACCTCATCAATCTTATGAGACATATTCACACCATATTCAATGGACTGATCCATCACAAAGGTTATCTCAGGGGTATTGCGCAAATTAATCTTCTTCGCAAGCTTCATCTTGATGAAGCCTTCTGCACTCTTCAGACCCTGCAGAGTAGCTTCTCTTGTATCCTCTCCGCCCAGCACACTAATCCACGCTTTACAGCTCTTCAAATCCGGTGCAACTTCCACGGCTACAACACTTGTCCATGGGCTGATGCGTGGATCCTTGATCTCGCCACGAATGATTTCCGCAAGGACTCTTTGCACCTCCCCGTTCACACGGGTATTCTTCACACTATTCTTTCTCATATCTATTTCCTTTTTACTAACGGGGAACCTCTACCATAATGTAGGCTTCTACAATATCCAGCTCCTGCATCTGATCATAGCCTTCAAATACAAGACCACACTCGAAGCCCGCCTTTACTTCCTTCACATCATCCTTAAATCGTTTCAGGGATGCTAGGTTACCTTCAAAAATCTGATCTCCTTCACGGGTTATGCGAACCTTACAGCCTCTCTGGAAGACACCATCCAGCACATAAGAACCTGCAATGTTACCAATCGCTGATGCTTTGAAGATCTGACGAACCTCTGCATGACCGATTACCTTCTCCTCATATACAGGATCCAGCATACCCTTCATAGCAGCTTCGATATCCTCAATCGCCTGATAAATGACTCTGTAGAGTCTCACGTCTACGCCTTCCCGCTCTGCGGTTGCCTTTGCAGTCGCATCAGGTCTTACGTTAAAGCCAATGATAATCGCATTGGATGCACTTGCAAGACTTACATCGGACTCGTTGATGGCACCTACTCCACCATGGATGCACTTCACAACAACCTCTTCATTGGAGAGCTTGAGCAGAGACTGTTTTACTGCCTCCACGCTACCCTGAACATCCGCTTTCACAATCAGATTCAGTTCCTTCAGATTGCCCTCCTGAATCTGGGAAAACAGGTCATCCAGAGACATCTTACCTTTAGTTTCTTCCAATTTCTTTTCTTTATTCTGAGCCTGATAAGTCTCAGCATAGGATTTCGCAGTCTTGTCATTTTCATGGGCAAGGAATACCTCACCTGCACTGGGAACATCGGACAGACCCAATATCTCTACTGGTGTGGAAGGACCTGCTTCCTTCACTCTACGACCCTTATCGTCCACCATCGCTCTTACTTTACCGTTGCAAGCCCCTGCGGAAATGAAGTCACCCACATGAAGAGTACCCTTCTGTACCAATACCGTTGCCACCGGCCCCCGTCCCTTATCAAGCTCAGCCTCAATGACAAGACCTCTTGCGCGTCTCTTGGGATTCGCCTTCAGCTCCAGAATATCGGAGGTAAGCAGAATCGTTTCCAGCAAATCCTCAATTCCTTCACCGGACTTTGCAGATACCGGAACAAATTCCGTGCTTCCGCCCCAATCGGTGGAAATTAATTCATACTCTGTCAACTCCTGCTTTACGCGTTCGATATTAGCAGACGGTTTATCAATCTTATTGACTGCAACAATGATTTCTACGCCGGCTGCCTTTGCATGGTTGATTGCTTCTACTGTCTGAGGCATTACACCATCATCAGCTGCCACAACCAAAATGGCAATATCCGTAGAATTTGCACCACGCATACGCATAGCGGTAAATGCTTCGTGACCGGGGGTATCCAGAAAAGTAATCTTTCTTTCTCCAACCTTAACAGTATACGCACCGATGTGCTGTGTAATTCCA
>CAYOHU010000153.1:829-4698 GCA_964403845.1 uncultured Acetatifactor sp. | reverse complement strand
CTCCTGTTCATTTTCCGCATAAGCCGGATCCTCGGTTTCAATCAGGATTCCGGTACGATCCTTCACAAAATCCTTTATTCCCTGCAGAAAGAAACTCCCCAGTCCCAGACCACGATATTCTTCTAAGATGGCATAGTAATCCAGTAGCACCGTGTCTAAACCGGGAGGTGTCAGAAAGAGGGCATATCCCAGGAGCTGCTCAGAGTTTTCCCTGAATTGTCTGTGCGGTGCTGAGAATGGTTCTTCGTCGGAGACTTTAAACAGACCCAGAGCAAAATATGCATTTAATTGATATAAGAGTTCAATGGCTGATAGGGGCTTTAATTCGTCATCCGGAAAATGGGCAGGAGCAATGTCCCGGTAAATGACCAAGGTCTCCTCCGGAGACAATATTCGTATTTGATAATTTTGATGCTTCATAAGGTCGATAATATCCTTTCATTATCCTTTTTACACAATGCCGGATTAACAGTAGTTGGCAATTGCCAAATTTTTACAGCGCAAGAGCTTCGAACCAAGGATGTGATTCTGCCGTTAGCCGTTAATCTGTTCAATACCTGAAATGTCGCTGTCGATCATCAGTGAGTAATTGGTATCATAAACTACAAAACCGGGCTTTCCGCCGCCGGGCTTTTTTACATGCTTTTTCTGAATATAGTCGATTTCGATTTTCTCCTGTTGGCGACCCTTAGAGTAATAAGCAGCCAGCCTTCCGGCTTCCTCAAAGGTCCGGTCAGGCAAATCGGCAGCACCTTCAGCCTTCACGACAACATGGGAACCGGGTATGCCTTTGGCATGAAACCACCAGTCATTTCCGGTAGCAAATTTAAATGTCAGCTCATCATTTTGATAATTGTTCTTTCCTACATAAATATGATATCCGTCGCTGCTGATATAGTGGAAGGGCTTGCTGGCTACCTTGGCTTTTTTGCTGCCATTTTTGCTCTCACCGTATTTGCGGCGTATATAGCCGCTTTCGGTCAGCTCTTCCTTGATTTCCACAAGGTCTTCCTCCTGCAAAGCAATATCCAGTGCCGCACTGATGGACTCCAGATGTATGATTTCCTCTTTGACTTCTTTGGTTAGCTCGGATAATGCTTCATAGGTACGCTTCAGCTTGTTATATTTTTCAAAATATTTTTTGGCATTCTCAGTGGCTGTCAATGTGGGATCCAATGGAATGGTAACCGGTTCATTGGTATAATAATTTACTGCTTCCAGAGCTTTGGCACCGGAGTGGGCGTTGTAGCCATAGGTGTTTAAAAGCTCTCCGTAAATGCGATATTTTTCGCGCTTCTCCGTATCCTTCATTTGGCGTAGCTGCAAATCATATTTCTTCACATTGCGTTCCAATGCAGTCTGCACGATTCGACGCAGGTCAGCGGATTTTTGACGAATGCGGGTGTAGACGTTTTTCTCCGCATAGTAATGCTCCAAAAGCTCTGATATCGACCGGTAGGAAACGGTTCTGTCTGCACCGGTGGTATACATGGTCAGAGGAAGCGCTGCAAACTCAACGGGTTGGTCTTTGGTATAAGCGATATTGGGTGTAAAATTATCGGTCCGGATATCTGTGACCATGCGGGAAAAGGACTGGTACAGTGCATCGTAATCCGAATCGGTCAACGCCGCGGTGGGACGTTCGCCGTCAAGCCCTGCGGCATAGCACAGCTCCTGAGCTAAAACAGAGGAGATACCTGTGAAGCTGGTGTAAATGGCCTGAAATACGGGCTTGGGTTTCTCGGTTAGGGCGCGTTTGAAGCTGTCATAGTCTGTGGATAAAGCGTTCAGCTTGTCCTGCGTCTGCACCACAAAATAGGATTTCCCGGGGAGTACCTCCCTGACGCTGCTGACTGCTGCGGAAATATGCTTGATACTGTCTATGATGATATTGTTTTCATTGCAGAAAATAATATTACTGTGCTTGCCCATAATTTCGATTACCAGCGTTTTGTGACAGAGATCCCCCATTTCATCCAAATGTTCAATTTCAATATGAACGATACGTTCCAGCCCCGGCTGGGTAATGTTTATGATGCGTCCGTTCTGCAGGTGTTTTCGCAGAAGCATACAGAAATTCGGTGCAATCATTGGACTTGGCTTATTGCTTTGTGTCAGGTAGAGTAACGGAAGAGAGGCATCTGCTGAGATACACAGCCTTTTTTGCCCTTCGGCTGTTTTTACGGTCAGCAGAAGCTCATCATTCTCCGGCTGCGCAATCTTATACAGCCTTCCTCCAATCAATTCTTTTTTCAATTCACATACTACACTTGCTATCGTGACGCCATCAAAAGCCATTTTCGTTTCCTCGTTTTCCTTTTTAACATATCTTGCAGCTATCAATCTTTTTAATTGTGGATCCGGATGTTCCGTGGGGGAAAATCCCTTGGGTGCGGGACAGCAGCGGATCACTCAGGGAAGAGTATAACAGAAAAACTGAGGAAAAGGAACCCCTCACCCTTGACGCGTCTGAAAACTTATTTTATAATGATACGAGGTGTACGGTAGTGTAAAGCCGTTAGCCGGATTGGAGCACTCATGATAAAGAGTATGACAGGTTTCGGCAGATGTGAGATTGCTGAGAACAACAGGAAATTTACTGTGGAAATGAAGTCGGTTAACCATCGTTATCTTGATGTGAATATTAAGATGCCGAAGAAATTAAATTTTTTTGAAGCTGCAATCCGTAGTGAATTGAAAAATTATATTTCCCGCGGTAAAGTGGATATGTTTATTTCCTATGAGGATTTCTCGGAGAATACATCCAATGTCCGTTACAATAAAGAGATTGCGGAGGAATATCTGGGCTATTTAAAACAGATGGTTCAGGATTTTGATTTGGATGATGATATCCGGGTATCAACCTTGTCGAAATATCCGGAAGTATTCACGATGGAGGAGCAGTGCATCGATGAGGAGGAATTGTGGAAGAGTCTGCAAAAGGCAATTGCCGGTGCCTCTGAAATGTTTGTGCAGTCCCGTATCGCAGAGGGAGAGCATTTGCGCGACGATTTGATCGAGAAGCTGGACGGCATGTTGAAATTAGTGTCATTCATTGAAGAACGCTCACCAAAGATTATAGCAGAGTACAGACAGAGGCTTGAAGATAAGGTGAAGGAATTGCTTGGCGATGCCTCCGTGGAGGAGAGCAGGCTTCTGACTGAGGTTACAATTTTTGCAGATAAGGTATGCGTGGATGAGGAGCTTGTGCGGTTGCGCAGCCATATCGAGACAACCAAAAAGACATTGCTTGAGGGCGGAAGCATCGGGCGTAAGCTGGATTTTATTGCCCAGGAGATGAACCGCGAAGCCAATACAACTCTTTCTAAGTCCAATGATTTGGAAATTTCCAATTGCGCCATTGAACTGAAGACGGAGATAGAGAAGATCCGAGAGCAGATTCAGAATATTGAGTAGAGGTCATATGAATCATTTAATCCATATCGGATTCGGGAATATTGTTAATACAGAGAAAATCATTGCTATTGTCAGTCCCGATTCCGCACCTATTAAACGTTTGGTACAAGGTGCCAAGGAGGCCGGAACAGCCATTGACGCCACGCAGGGACGAAAGACGAAATCGGTTCTGGTGATGGAGAATAGTCAGGTGGTATTGTCTGCACTGTTGCCGGAGACCATTGCAGGTCGTGCACAGGCCGGTGTGGAGGAACCGGAAGAGGACGTTGAGTAAGGAATTTGGGGAAGCTAAGGTTGTGAATCCGATGCGCCGGAAATGTAGTGTTGGGGAAGGAACCTCGGGGAAGCTAAGGTTGTGAATCCGATGCGTGGGAAATGTAGTGTTGGGGAAGGAACCTTGGGGAAGCTAAGGTTGTGAATCCGATGCGCCGGAAATGTAGTGTTGGGGAAGG
>CAYOHU010000153.1:0-729 GCA_964403845.1 uncultured Acetatifactor sp. | reverse complement strand
AACCTCGGGGAAGCTAAGGTTGTGAATCCGATGCGTGGGAAATACTGCGGTCGGGGAAAGCTTGGAGAAAGAAAAACAAAACATCAGGAACATGGTAAATGATATGAAACAAAAGGGTATATTAATTGTATTGTCAGGTTTTTCAGGGGCGGGAAAAGGAACTTTAGTCAAAAAGCTGCTGCAAACCTATGACAATTATGCACTGTCTATTTCCATGACCACCAGACAGCCGAGAACGGGCGAAAGAGATGGCGTGGAATATTTCTTCAGAGACAGGGAGTTTTTTGAAAAGAAGATTGAAGAGCATGGCTTTATTGAGTATGCAACCTACTGTGATAACTACTACGGGACCCCCAAGGCCTATGTAGAGGAACAGCTGGAAGCCGGTCGGGATGTCATCCTTGAGATTGAGATTCAAGGAGCTTTGAAGGTAAAGGAGCAGTTTCCGGAGAGCCTGTTGCTGTTTGTGACGCCTCCCAGTGCAGCTGAATTGGAGCGCAGACTGGTGGGGAGGGGCACGGAGAAGCCGGAGGTCATCAGAAACCGCCTCGCCCGTGCAAGTGAAGAATCAGAAGGCATTGAAGCCTATGATTATATAGTGGTAAATGATAATCTGGACGTGTGTGTGGAGGAACTTCATCAGCTGGTGGAAGCAGCCCGCAGAGCGCCTGTTCGAAGAGAAGCATTTATAAAAGAAATCAGAGAGGAACTGAAAGGTTTCGCGAAAGG
>CAYOHU010000152.1:0-4781 GCA_964403845.1 uncultured Acetatifactor sp. | reverse complement strand
CCCAGACGAAGTGCAGTTCTTGCAGCATCCATTGCAACGTTACCACCACCTACAACAGCTACTTTCTTACCATGCATAATCGGTGTATTGGATTCCTCATTAAATGCCTTCATCAGATTACTTCTTGTCAGATATTCATTTGCGGAGAACACACCATTGGAATTTTCTCCGGGAATTCCCATAAACTTGGGAAGACCAGCACCTGAACCGATAAATACGGCACTGAAGCCTTCTTCTTCAATTAGCTCATCAATCTTAACAGCTTTTCCAACAACCACATTGGTCTCAATCTTCACACCGAGAGACTTCACATTCTCAATCTCTTTTGCCACAACAGCTTCTTTAGGAAGACGGAACTCCGGAATTCCATAAACGAGTACGCCTCCGGCCTCATGCAGGGCTTCGAAAATGGTTACATCGTAGCCCAGCTTCGCAAGATCCCCTGCACAGGTCAGACCTGCAGGACCCGAGCCGATAACAGCAACTTTCTTACCCTTCTTTTCTGCGGCACCGACGGGCTTAATGCCGTTTTCTCTTGCCCAGTCAGCAACGAAACGCTCCAGCTTACCGATTGCGATAGGATCGCCCTTAATACCACGGATACATTTTCCTTCACACTGGCTCTCCTGAGGGCAAACGCGTCCGCATACAGCGGGAAGAGCACTTGCTTCACTAATAATCTGATAAGCCTCCTCCAGCTTTCCCTCCTTAACCTTCTCAATAAAACCGGGAATATTAATTGCCACGGGACAGCCCTTTACACACTGTGCATTCTTACAATTGATACATCTGGAGGCTTCACACATTGCCTCTTCTTTATTATATCCAAGACAAACCTCTTTAAAGTTTGTTGCACGCTCTTTTGCATCCTGCTCTCTGACAGGGATTCTCTTCAATACGTCCATATTAATAACCATGTCCTTATTTCTCCCTTTTCTATATCCTCTAAACTTAGTTGCACTGTCCGCATCCGCCGTGATGGGTATCGCCCTCTTCCAATTTCAGAACAGCTCTTCCCTCAGCGGTTTTATACATCTGTTGACGTCTCATTGCTTCATCAAAGTTGACAGCATGACCATCAAACTCCGGACCGTCCACACATGCGAATTTCACCTTGCCGCCTACTGTTACACGGCAGGCGCCACACATGCCGGTACCGTCTACCATAATGGGATTCAGGCTGACAATTGTAGGAAGATTTAACTCCTTTGTAAGCATACACACAAACTTCATCATGATCATGGGACCGATTGCAACGCAGACATCATACTGTTTTCCTTCCGCAACCAAATCCTTAATCACCTGTGTTACCATACCGCTTCTGCCGTAAGAACCGTCATCAGTAGTCACATAAAGGTTTCCTGCCACGGCTTCCATCTCTTTCTCCAGAATCAATAAATCCTTGGTTTTACTGCCGACGATAACATCCGCCGCAACCCCTTGCTCATGAAGCCATTTCACCTGAGGATATACCGGAGCTGCGCCCACGCCACCTGCAACAAAAAGAATCTTTTTGTTTTTTAATGCTTCTGTCTCTTCCTCAACCAGTTCAGAAGGACATCCCAAAGGTCCAACAAAATCTTTAAAGCTATCGCCTTCGTTTAAGGTTGCCATCATTCTGGTTCCGGCTCCAACAGTCTGAAAAACGATGGTAACGACTCCTTTTTCTCTGTTGTAATCACAGATGGTAAGAGGAATTCTCTCACCTTCGTCATCCATTCGAACAATTACAAACTGTCCGGGCATACATGACTTCGCAACTCTTTTTGCCTCTACATCCATCAGATAAATGTTTGTAGTAAGCTCTTGTTTCTTCACTATCTTATACATAATCCACCTCTCTCAGTCCGCTCTCAGGACTGCTCTTCTATTTCAACTAATGTATAGTTGTTATCCTCATCTACCAACAGCTTAAAAAATCTGCCGTTATACGCATCCAATGCAAAATGATTTCCGGTCTTGGTTTGAGTACCATCCTCACTTTGAAGGATTTCAGAAATTACATAATAATGTCCCTCATCATTGATATTT
This sequence comes from uncultured Acetatifactor sp., assembly GCA_964403845.1. GTDB lineage: Bacteria > Bacillota > Clostridia > Lachnospirales > Lachnospiraceae > Acetatifactor. The sequence continues at coordinate 2,750 of CAYOHU010000152.1, read as the reverse complement.
ACTACATACTGAAACTGATATTTATATTTGTCAGTAGAGTTATAAACACCACCGTCCTTACCAAATATCTTACCACTTTCTATAAAATAATCAACCACACGATTTACAGCATCTTCAACCGTATATGCAGTATTCAGCACTAGATTATAGGTACGTTCAACCACTTCGCTCTTCCTGCCACCCTCTATTCTGATAAATTTATATACAGATTTACCAAGGGGCATATGAATCGGACCGGTATACAGCGTAGATTGTAATGTTGGTGTACTTCCATCCGCGGTATAATATACCTCATCATTATTCTCCAGTATTTCAATCAAAGTCGGAATACTGTATTCTCCGCTGACCGTACCTACTACCGGCTTGGAAAGCTCGTCTATCTCAATCTGATATGTCTTCGTTACGACTTCACTGGCAATACCGTATTCGTTCACAAAAAAAGCTCTGACTGTATGCTGCCCCTCATCCAATATAATCGGCGTTATATACTGTTCACTGTCTTCATTGGGTATACTCCCATCCAGTGTATAGTAGATATTACCCGAACCATATGCTGTTAACTTCAAGGGTTGAATACTTGTATAAAAGCCTTCCTGAATACTAAATTCTGGAGGAATGGCCATATAATCCTGATAAGCTTCAATCGCTTCCCTGTTATTACATGCCAATAACAGCTCGTTAATGCTCTCGAAATCCTCTTTTGCTCGATAAATTGCAATCAGCTTTCCGTAGGCATTCTCCATTTGTTCCTTCGTCGCATGACTGTCATTCACAATCTCTCGCAAAAGGCACTCATATTCTACCTTATCATTTTTCAAAAAATAGACCTCAGCAAGCTTAAACCTGACAGAAATATCATTGTCTGTAAGCTCCAGAACATGTTGATAATATGTAATTGCATTGTCGTATTGTCCCTGCTCTAAATATTTTTTTGCTTTCTCTGTCTGTATCGTAACCGAATTGTACCGGTAAAAGAAAACTCCGACCACAACGATAATCAGACAGATCAAAATGGTCAACACCGTAAAAACAGCAGTTCCTGATATTCCCCTGCTATTTAATGACAATTTTTCATCTTCCCTGTCCCAGTCAGTAATGTCCCTTTCTTCCTTGATGTCCTGCTCTTCCTTGATGTCCTCTGCAATTCCGCTGATTGACTGTTCTATATTCAGTTCCACTTCCGGTTCAAAATCAGGAACAATATGAATATCTTTTCCACATTGCTCGCAATATAGAGATTCAACCGGCATCTCTGCCCCGCAATTTGGACATTTCATCCTCAGCTTCCTCTCCGGCTACTGCCCGTATTTATAGATAAATTCACATGAATCAGCATTCCGTATCACAGCATTGCTTCTGAAATGCAGCAGCTTCCACACAATTGTGCATTAACATAGCAATCGTCATAGGCCCCACGCCACCGGGAACCGGTGTAATGGCGCTACACTTTGGAGCCACATCATCAAAGTCCACATCACCGCACAACTTATTCTGTGCATCACGGTGAATTCCGACATCAATAACCACAGCTCCTTCCTTTACATATTCTGCGGTAATCATTTTTGGTCTGCCTATGGCAACCACAAGAATATCCGCCCGTTTTGTTACCTCAGACAAGGCTTTTGTACGACTATGGGTAACAGTAACCGTGCCGTTCTCTCTTAAAAGCAAAAGTGCCATGGGCTTACCCACGATATTGCTTCTCCCGATGACAACACACTCCTTCCCTGCAATCTCAACACCGGAACGCTTTAACAGCTGAATAATACCTGCAGGTGTACAGGATACAAAGCCCGGTCTTCCAATACAAAGCGCACCCACATTCTGAGGATGAAAACCGTCCACATCCTTCAACGGGTCGATTCGATCCAAAACATGCTCCTCATTGATATGCTCCGGAAGAGGTAACTGAACTAAAATCCCGTTAACATCCTTTCTTCCGTTTAATTCATCAATTAATTGGATCAACTCCTCCTCCGTAGTTTCCCATGACAGTTCATATGCCAAAGAACGGATGCCCACATAAGCGCATGCTTTCTTTTTATTTCCAACATACACACTGGAAGCCGGATCATTTCCAACCTGAATTACAGCCAGTGTCAGCTCCTCTCCCTGATGCTTCATTAAGGCAACCTTCTCCTTCAATTCATCCTTAATCTGAGCAGATATTGCTTTGCCATCTATCAATTGAGTCATGGTATCTCCTCCTCTTTCTTTTTTAACAAAATAAGCGTTTGCGATGTTCAGAAAATGAAGTATTTACCTATACAGGCATAATTTAGGAATATAATTCTTAAAATAATCCCGTAATCACTCCGTTTTCATCCACATCAATACTATATGCTGCCGGCTGCTTGGGTAAGCCGGGCATAGTCATGACTGCACCGGTAAGTACAACCACAAAGCCTGCACCGGCGGATACATATACTTCCCTTACATTTATCTCAAAGCCTACAGGCCGTCCCAGCAAGGAAGGGTCGTCGGAAAGCGAATACTGATTCTTCGCCATACATACCGGGAATCCGCCGAAGCCCAGTTCTTCCAATCTGATTAACTGTTTCATAGCTGCAGGTGCAAAACTTACATGACCGGCACCATAAATTTCTTTCGCAACAGTCTCAATTTTCTCTTTCAGACTTAACTCATTTTCATATAGTACCTTGAAGTTGCTCTCTTTCTTTTCCAAAGTCTCCAAAACCTTCTCTGCAAGTGCGATTCCGCCTTCTCCGCCTTTCTCCCATACCTCGGAT
>CAYOHU010000151.1:0-4785 GCA_964403845.1 uncultured Acetatifactor sp. | reverse complement strand
CCTATGACCCTCTGCTTGTAAGGCAGATGCTCTCCCAGCTGAGCTAAGATTCCATGTATATCAGTTACACAATCCCATTGCACGCATCCATCAAATGAGTACGTTTTAGTGTGCAAGTACATAAACGCATATGAGTTCGACGCGCATCTGCAACCGACCTTGTTAGTATACAATGCGATTTTGTTTTTGTCAACAGCTTTTTTTGTTTTTTTATCAAAAATTTTATATACAATTAAAACAATTTATTTCCGACATGGAGGACAAATCAGATATGCCTTCTATGAAAATCTATTCACAATAAACAGAGTATCCACTATGTTCCATGCTATTGACGCTGTACTGACACTGCACCGGAGCGAGTTCTTACATTCGCTCCGGTGCACTGAATGCTAACAATGCAATACAGGTTTCCAAAATATCTCTGCTAAGCTCCAACAAGGCGATCCAACCCGCCTTTCTGGACGCATCCTCCTCTCCCAAAATAGGAGTCTCATGGTAGAAACGATTGAACTGATTAGCCAAATCGTAAATGTAAGCGCAAATCTTATTCGGTGCACATTCTTCATAGGCTGCTTCCAAGGTTGCATTGAACTTAGTCAGTTCCAGTACAAGTGCTTTCTCAGAATCATTCTGTACAGGCTGTAACTCAGCAGCATCCACATCTCCACCCTGCTCTTTATATTTTGCAAGAATGGATTTGATCCGGACGATGGTATAAAGGATATACGGACCTGTGTCTCCTTCGAAGGAGGTGAAACGGTCTACATCAAATATATAATCCTTTGCAGGCTGATTGGAAAGATCCCCATACTTAATCGCAGCCAGTCCAACGATTTTTGCAGTTTTGGCTGCTTCCTCCTCATCCACCTGATACCCCTTTGTCTCACTGTTTTCCTTAATCTTGCGAAGCATCTCTTCATTAATCTCCGCAATCAGATTTTCCAGACGGGGAACCCCACCCTGACGGGTTTTGTATGGCTTACCATCCTTACCATTCATGGTTCCGAAGCCAATGTGATACAGCTCTGTCTCAGGCTTCACAAGCTTGGTCTTCTTGGCACAGCGGAAGACCTGTTCAAAATACAAATCCTGACGTTTATCCGTCAGATAAATCAATTTATCCGGTGCATATTCGGCCATTCTCATCTTAATGGTCGCCAAATCTGTGGTATTATACAGCGCTGCACCATCGGATTTCAGAATCATACAGGGCGGAATCTCCTTAGTATCGCTATCTTCCTTCACGTCAACTACCAGAGCACCATCACTGATATATGCATATCCCTGCTCCTTCATATCCTTTACCATGTCAGGAATCCAACTATGGGCATCGGATTCCCCTTTCCACAGTTCAAATTCTACATTCAGATTATCATAATTTCTCTTCAAATCCGCTACAGATACACGGATAATGTGATTCCAGAGAGCGCGATACCCCCTTACACCATTCTGCAATTTATAGGTTGCTTCCATGGCCTTCTCTTTGTATTCAGAATCCTCCTTGGACTTACCGCTGGCCGTGGGGTAAATCTCCTCAAGCTCAGCAATCGTAACAGGAGCCTCCTGAGGAAATTCTCCGGTGAAGCTTTCATCAAAATAAGGAAGCTCCGGATAGCGCTCCTGCAGTTCATGAATGATCAATCCCATAGGTAATCCCCAGTCGCCCAAATGGATGTCACCAATCACCTCATGCCCCATATAACGTGCTATTCTCTTTACACTCTCGCCGATAATTGCAGAGCGCAGATGACCCACATGCAATGCCTTTGCCACATTTGGTCCGCCGTAATCCACAATGATTTTTTGGGGAGTTTCAGGCATTTCCAGACCAAATTTCTCTCCGTTCTTCATGCCGTTTACATATTGCAATAAAAATTCCTCTGCTACCTTCAAATTCAGGAATCCCGGGGCAACCGCAACCGCTTCCTTGAATACTTTGCTGTCAGCAAGCTTTTGTGCAACCTCATTTGCAATCATGATAGGAGCTTTCTTATACTGCTTGGCACCTGCCATAGCACCGTTACACTGATATTCACACAAATCCGGGCGATTCGATACAGTTACTCTTCCCAAGGTGCCGTCATAGCCCGCAGCCTCAAATGCCTTCTGCATCTCTTCCGTCAACATATTCAAAATCTTCTTCATTTATATTCGTACCTTTCCTTATTCTTCCGATAACTATTCCTTACTATACCTTATTTGACAATTTATCGCAATATGTATTTTCCCGATTCCCCACAGGTTTCCCGGTGTGATTCCTCCGCGAAATTTCCTAAACCTTGCGGTTCAGGCTATCGTTTTCCTTTCTCTGAGCTTGGGAAAATGCACAGCCGCAATAATCCTGTCTGTACAGATTATATTGCGCTGACAGCTCTATGGAACGCTTATAGCCATTCTTTTTCTTAAAGTCAGAGGGCAGCCACCTCACACCGTATTCCTCACTCAATGCCTGTCCTATCTCATTGAGCTTCGCCGCATTTTTCAGAGGGCTGATAGTCAACGTGGTTGCAAAATAATCATACTGACCTTCCCGGGCACGCACTGCTGTCTCTCGCAGTCGCAAATCAAAACACCGGAAGCATCGTTCGCCACCCTCAGGACAATGCTCAAAGCCCTTCGCCACCTCAAAGAATCTGGCAGGCTCATAATCTCCCTCAATCACCGTAATGGGATACCCCTTTTTCTCCTCATTGTATGAGGCAATCAGGCGCTTCTGTTCCTCCACACGCTTCCGATATTCTTTCTCAGCCGAAATATTAGGATTGTAATAGAAAACCGTTATTTCAAAATACTTACACAAGTATTCCAGGCAATAGCTGCTGCAGGGTGCACAGCAGCTATGCAAAAACAGTTTCTGTGTTCCGTCGGGAAGCTTATCCAGTATTTTGTCCAATTCCTTCTGATAATTTATTTGATTCATTCTTCCTTCCAACATCCTACCTTGTGCATCGAAGCCCTGCCTGTTTCTCAGATTGATTCCTTCGCATTGCTTCTGTTTTGACTTCACCATAGCACACATTCCAAGGAGAAGCAAGTTTTTTAAGGTGGGACTAAACCCGGACTAAACTGTTGCTATCGGCATTATATGCAGTTTCTTGTTGAGACAAACGATCATTTTCAATCCTGAATTGCACAAGAGAACTTTCCTATAAAGTAAAAACGCCCCATGAAATATCTATCTTCCTTTTAGGAAACGCGATACTCCATGAGGCATCCTTAAATTTTGTTGTATGTGTATCTTTATTACTCCGTATCTTTTTTACTCTGTCTCTACCTTATCCGTCTCTTCCTTATCCGTCTCTTCCTTATCCGTCTCTTCCTTATCCGTCTCTACCTTATCTGTGTCTACCTTATCCGTCTCTTCCTTATCCGTCTCTCTCCGACCGTCATGTTCGCAAGATGCCGAAAGGGTACGCATTTAGTTTTCCTTCCGCATCAAATCGCGATACCAGGTCAGGGAATCCTGATATGCCTTTGATACCACTTCTTCGTCAATCCCATGTACAATCATCTGCCTTGAAACCTCAGACCAGTGGGCTGTCTCATAGGGAATGATAAAGTCATACACCTTCGCAAGCTCACCCTTATCATCCACCAACGCTTCCCTTATTTCCTTTGCGACCTTAATCATATCCAAAGCCTCTGCCATGGATTTTTCCAAAATAACGTCCAGTACAGAGAACAGCCCCATCAGGAATAATTCTTCCTTCTTCGCTGCAAGTTCAAAGGCAGGAGCCAGATTTTCAGCAAATTTTGCACGAAGCAGGGACAAACGGGTAATCTCATTGGGCTTGTCGGAATACAATGCATTGACCACCGCCGTGTTAATCCATTGCTTCAGCTCCTTCTGCCCAAGCATCGCTGCCGCATGCCGGATAGAAGTAATCCCGGAATTCACTGTCATTCTGTTTACCATCTTAATCAGGGAAATGGTAAGCGCGGTATCTCGTCCGATAATATCTGCCGCCTCTGTCAGTTCAAAATTCTCGTTATTCACAATCTTTAATAATTCCAGATAATTCATCTTCAAGGGAGCAACTTCATTCTGTCCCTTCGTGATGGCAACACGGTAGAAAGCTCCCTCATACAGCTGATAACCGCCACTCTCCTTCAGCTGCTCAAAAATCTCCATGGACTCTATATTCCCTGCACAAAGCTTGATATTGGGAAACAGCTTCCCAAAATAAATCTTTGCCTTTTCAATCGCAACCTTACGATTATTTAAGAGAACGAAATCCATCAATTCAAGAATTTCACGATAATTCTCAAAGTCAACTACAGGTAGCTTCCTGATTGCCAGCTTGTAACCACTAGCCTTCAGTTCCTTCAAACGCTCAATATACATTTCAATTGGAGGAATGGTATTGTCAATCAGAAGAACGATTCTCTCATGAGGCGCATCACACTGCTTTTCAATCTCAGCAAAAACAGAAATATTGCTGATGGGAACAAAAACCTCCTTATCCTCCGAGAGTGTCTCCATTCCCATACTCTGCATTACTTCTAACCCCGGAATTCTTGCTGCACCATCAAGTTGACCGGTTCCCAGCAGCATCGGGTTCAGCAATAAATTATTTTTTTGAGAAAAAATAGAGTACGCCTTTACTGCCATATTTTCATCAAAAAGCGGAACCAATACTAATAACATAACCCTTTACCCATTCAACGGTCGAACCGTTGCCCTTTCCTTATATAGTATATATTCCCAGTCACTACTAATCATATAGCATAGTTATAATAGTTCTATCTAAAGTATGCCACACCACTCTCAAAGATCTTCATATC
>CAYOHU010000150.1:0-4801 GCA_964403845.1 uncultured Acetatifactor sp. | reverse complement strand
TCCTTTACCGGATTCGTTGATTACCTATGCAGGTAATAATAAGGTTGCAGGTGTCGTGAATGACAGGTTGGATAAGCTGACTCCCAAGTTCAATACGATTTCCGGGGTATCCTGTATCACCTTTACGGCAGAGCATTTTTCACCTTATGTGATTTATGTAGATACAAATAATCTGTCAGCGGGCGTTATTAGTGATAACACACCGAAAACAGGAGACGGCATCCATCCTAAATGGTTTCTATCTGTGGGATTGGCTTGTGTCTCGGCGGTTCTATTTATGAAGAAGGACAAACGTGTTATGAAAAAAGCTCGTGCCTGATCATGAGCATTGCTTGTCCGGCTCGCATAGCGAACAGAAGGATGGAGTGCATATGAAAGGAAAAAGAAGAGTATCCGGAGTTTTGCTGATTGTTGCAGCACTCATCATTATGCAACTTCCTGTATCGGAGGCAGATGCAGCGACATCTGCTTCCGATTTTAAGATGGAAGGAACTACATTAGTGAAATATCAGGGCACGTCTGTGAACGTGTCTATTCCTAATACAGTTGAAGTGATTGCGGAAGAGGCTTTTGAAGATAATAACCGTATTGAGAGAGTAGTGATACCGGATTCTGTGAAACACATAGAAGCATACGCATTCTGGGGATGTGACAAGCTTGATACAGTAGTTCTGGGAAAGGGATTGCTGGAAGTCGGAGACTATGTCTTTACGAATTGTAAGGGCTTGGAGCAGATTACAATTCCGGAAACGGTACGAAGTATCGGAATACAGGCATTTGCGGATTGTGTAAATTTGACGGACATTACAATTCCCTATCAGGTTACTTCCATTCATGAGACATCGTTTGACGGATGCTTCAAATTATACATACACTGTGAGGAGGGAAGCTATGCCGATAGGTATGCGGAAAGCTTTTATCAAAAACAGAAGGAAATGCCGGAATACGAGGATGTGCCGAATTATGGTGCTTCTGATGCTTCGGGTGAGGATAATGATAACGTAGGTTCCGGCACAGGGTCTGACACAACACCGGATGAGAACATAACGGATGACAGAGAATTTTTGGGAAGTACGCAAATTGTAGGAAATCAGGCGGTTGTTTTTATTAATAATACAAGTCTTGCCGTTTATGACGGTGGGAAATCAAGTGAGGTAAGTGATAAGAATTCTGTTATAGATGACATGCAGATGGTGGAAGGTGGGGCTTTACCTAAGTATACCATTGTGGATGGAAGGGTTGTTGCAGATCAGGCATTTTATAGAGATAAGACCTTGAAGCAGATAACATTACCTTTGGGAATAGAGGAAATTGGTCAATTTGCATTTGCAAGAAGTGCGGTGACGGAAATTGTTATTCCGGAAGGAGTTACAGAAATTTGTTATGGTGCATTTTACCATGCTGATCAATTAAAAGAGGTTTTTCTTCCGACTACGGTTGAGAACATTGAGCCCAAAGCCTTCGCCAAATCCTTATGGGTAGAGGAATTCCTGAAAAATGGTACGGAAGATTTCCTGATCAGTGGTAATGTGCTGGTGGCTTACCGCGGAGCAGCAGAGAACGTGGTGATTCCGGAGGGCATTACCTTGATTGCCGCTGAAGCATTTATGAATCATAATGAGATAAAGAGCATTACCTTGCCTGAAAGTCTTCGGATTATAGGTGAGGGTGCCTTTGAGGGATGTATCAGTCTTACAGAGGTTAGTCCGGGAACTCAGCTTGTGAGAATTAAGGACAGAGCATTTGCAGGATGTCCGCTGAATGCCCTGATTCTTCCAAGCTCTCTTTCTGAGATGGGTTTGAAGGTTTTTGATGAGAGTGTGAGGGAGCGGGTTATGTATGAAGGGGGAATTCCTGTAATTACCCATGAAGCCTCAGCGGAGCGTCTCTCAAACGAAAAATATAGAACTGTTACAGAGGATTCTGAGGAAGCAGGCGTAACCGTAAATGGTACGGAATTGTGTTATGCGGAACTGGAAGGTGTTAAAAGAGCGTTCACCCTGTCTGTAAAGCCGGCTGAGGAAGCATCAAGGATGATAGATGCCTATAGCAGAGTATATCAGGGAAAGAGTCCTGAGAAAATGGTGGTGTATGATTTGAAGCTGACAGACAACAGCGGAATTCCTATTACTAAGCTGGGAAAACAAGGTCTTACCATTATTTTACCTTTGCCGGAAGAGTATTTGCAGCAAAATGTAGTGGTATATACCATAGACCGAAATGGACAGTTGGAGAAAATGGCGTGCACCGGAGTAATATTTGACGGTGAGGATTGTATTAGAATTGAAACTACGCATATTTCTTCCTTGGGAATCTGCGTAGATAATAATGGTAACCCTGCGGAAGAAGGAATTATGGAGTTTTCTGACTCAATTCAAAGCATGAGCGCAATGCCTGAGGAGAAGGGAAAAGACTTTGGTATGACGGACTGTTTAAAGTGGATTCTGGGAATTGCAACGCTTATTATGGGGAGTGTGTGCCTCTTGTATCCGGAGAAGAAGATGAAAATTTAAAAACGGAATAAGGGAACGAAAAGACTGTTCCGGCATAAGATACCAATGAGTATATGCCGGAGCAGTTTTTTTATGCGTCGTGTGTTAGAGCAGATAGAGGCACATTTTGCGGAAAGAGAAGTGACTGGGAGGGGAATCACGGTAGCGGTATTGGACAGTGGATTCGGAAGACATCCGGACATAGAAGGAAGGCTTCTTTGCTTTGAAGATTTTGTGAATCGGCGACATGAAATATATGACGATAATGGTCATGGAACCCATGTGTGCGGTATTATCTGCGGGAACGGCTCACTCTCCGGCGGCAGATACCGAGGGATAGCTCCCGAGGCAGGAATTATAGTATGCAAGGTATTAGATGATAAGGGTGACGGGACAACTGAACAAATGCTGGAAGGGCTTAGATGGGTTTTGCATAATAAAGAAAGATATAGGATTCGTATTTTAAATATTTCTGTTGGAATCGGTGATTTAAAGGAGAAGAAAAAGGAAGAGGCACTGTGCAGGAAAATTGAAGAGCTTTGGGATAATGGCATTACGGTAATCTGTGCAGCCGGAAATAAAGGTCCGGGAAACAATTCCATTTCTGCTATCGGTGGAAGTAATAAGGTAATCACCGTAGGTTGTCATGACGGGAGGTATTGTCTGGATAATCAGGGCCGATGCGCCATGTATTCCGGAAGAGGAGAGGAACGCTCTCCTCTGCGTAAGCCTGATATTGTTGCACCGGGAACGGATATTATGTCCTGCAATGTGTTTTATAAAAAAAATTACGGATGTATTAATAATGCATATGTAAAAAAAAGCGGAACTTCGATGGCAACTCCGATTATTTCAGGAGCCGCCGCTTTGGCATTTTCAAAATATCCATACATGAGTAATGAAGAATTCAAGCAGAAGCTTACTTTTACAGCAACAGATCTGGGGGAAGCATGGAATATGCAGGGCTGGGGAATGGTGAATGTGAAAAGGCTTCTCAGCTGAAGATACGAGTCAGTGCTGAAAGCAGGTTTTTGCGAATGGGATGCTGAATAGTTACAATAAGTTTTTTATTTAGAAAAACTTATTGACATACCTCGTATGATTGTATACAATTATACGAGGCAACAATATGTTTAGAATATATTATCAGGAAAGGCATGGTATCGTATGAGAGAGAATAATACATTTCAAAATCGCCCTGTCACGATGAATACAAAAAATAATCTGTTGGAAATAGAAGAGCATATGTACATATTGGATGATGTGGAAAAACCTAATGTATTTCGAAATATGTTTCCTTATTCAGAGGTTCCCAAGATTCCTTTTAATGACAGAATCGTGCCTCATAATATGCCCAAAAATATTTGGATTACAGACACTACTTTCCGCGACGGACAGCAGTCACGCGCACCCTACACAACGGATCAGATTGTGAAGATTTATGATTATTTGCATAAATTAGGTGGTCCCAACGGAATGATTCGAGCCAGTGAATTTTTCCTGTATAGCAAAAAAGACAGAGATGCTGTCTATAAATGTATGGAACGTGGGTATCAGTTTCCTGAAGTCACAAGCTGGATTCGTGCCAGTAAAGAGGATTTCAAGCTTGTTAAGGAAATTGGCATGAAGGAGACCGGTATTTTGGTCAGCTGTTCCGATTATCATATTTTCCTGAAATTAAAAATGACCAGACGACAGGCGATGGAGCATTATCTGAGTGTGATCAGGGATTGTCTGGAGGAAGGAATCAGTCCCAGATGCCATTTGGAGGATATCACCAGAGCAGATATCTATGGCTATGTTGTGCCATTTTGTTTGGAATTGATGAAATTGATGGACGAGTACAAAATTCCGATTAAGGTAAGAGCGTGTGATACCATGGGCTATGGTGTCAATTTTCCCGGTGCAGTAATCCCCAGAAGTGTGCAGGGAATCATTTATGCGATTCATACCCATGCGGGAGTACCTCATGAATTGATTGAGTGGCATGGTCACAATGATTTTTACAAGGCAGTTACTAATTCTACAACTGCGTGGTTATATGGATGCTCCGGTATTAATACTTCTTTGTTTGGTATCGGTGAGAGAACAGGTAATACCCCTCTTGAGGCAATGGTATTCGAATATGCGCAGCTGAAAGGGGATCTGAATGGTATGGACACCACTGTGATCACAGAATTAGCTGAGTATTATGAGAAAGAGATTGGCTACCAGATTCCGCCTCGTACACCGTTTGTAGGGAAGAATTTTAATGTAACCAGAGCAGGAATCCATGCAGATGGACTTTTGAAGAATGAAGAGATTTATAA
>CAYOHU010000149.1:0-4834 GCA_964403845.1 uncultured Acetatifactor sp. | reverse complement strand
ACGAGCATAGTGCCGTTTAAGTACACATTTTCAATGCCGTTGTATTCCATGTTAAAGCCGGCTCCCAGCTCCAAAAGTGCCGAGATACGACCGTTCACCAGCACCTCTCCCGAGGTCTGATGCAGGACACCGGTAATAATCTTTAACAGGGTGGACTTGCCGGAGCCGTTGGTTCCGATGATACCTACCGTCTCTCCCTGATAGACCTTCAGATTTATGCCGTTCAACGCGTAATAGAGCTTGTAATTTTTCTTCTTAAGCCCCAACGCATCATACATACGGTCGCGCAGCTTCTCATACAGCTTATATACCTTTACCACATTCTTTACTTCAATTGCGACAGTTCTCTCTTCCATATTACCTCTGAATCCCATTTTTCCTTCTGTTACAGTACGTCTGCAAAGTGAACCTTCAAACGTTTAAAAATAACCGCACCAATTCCGAACAGCACTGCTGTCACCACGTAAAAATACATCATAGAAAAGAAGTCTTCAAAAAACCATGCCTCACCGTAGATGGCATCCCTGTAGCCATTCACAATATACACAAGCGGATTCAGCTTAAAGAAAATCTTCCATCCCGGAGACAGACTGTCAATATTCCACATGATGGGTGTTGCCCAGATTCCAACCTGTAAAATGATATTGATAATCTGAGTGATATCCTTGAACAACACCGCCACAGCGCAGGTCGTGTAGCTGAGCGCCAGCACAAGAATAAACAAACAGGCACTGTAATAAAACAGCTGTATGGTGTATACGGAGGGGTAATATCCGTATACCGCCGCCACAATCAGTAAGATGAACACAAAGAACACATGAATAAAGGTAGCAGCAATCGCCTTAATAATCGGCAGCACACTAATCTTAAAAACCACCTTTTTCACCAGATAATCATACTCTCTCAGAGCATTGGTGGCATTGGTCCATGCCTCGTTAAAGAAAAACCACGGTACCAGTCCCGCCGTCAAAAATAACACAAAGGGTACCTCTCCGCTGTCACGCAATCCGCTGCCGGTGTTCCCCATAATTTTATCAAAGACGATATAGTACATGACCACCGTGACCACCGGCTGTACCAAAGCCCACAGCGCCCCCATATAGGAGCCTGCATATCTCTTCTTGAAATCATTTTTCGCAAGCTTCCAGATTAATCGTCTGTTCTGCCATAATTCCATCGGCAATTGAGTAATCTTATCATACAGTCTGACAAATATTGCGCATGCAGCAGCAATCACAATACAGGAGATAATCTTCTTGATCAATTCCTCCTGATGATTCACACCCGGTCCCGTATTCTGATGTACAATGATAATGGTAATCATAACAAGCGAGATGACAGCCGCACCCGTTATTCCTATTTTCTTACTGATCTTCATATCCTTAACCACACTCTTTTATCTGTCCGGCGGCTTTTGTTCCTTGCCACAAGACCGCCTGAAAATCACAGAACTATTTTCCGCACAGACCTCTCTCTTCCATGTATTCCTTCAAGCCGGTTCTTCCGGTATCCTTTGCGGACAAAATAAGCTCCATATCCTGTGCTATCGGCCATTCCACACCCACATCCGGGTCATCATAGGCGATACCGCCCTCGTCCTCCGGATGATAGAAATCGGTACATTTATAGCAGAATTCCGCATACTCGGACAGCACAAGAAATCCATGAGCAAATCCCTTGGGGATGAAGAACTGCTTCTTATTCTCCTCGGACAAAAGCACACCATGCCACTTTCCGAAGGTAGGAGAACCCTCTCTCAAATCCACTGCTACATCAAACACTTCTCCCTTAATGGCTCTCACCAGCTTGTCCTGAGGAAACTGCTTCTGAAAATGTAAGCCCCGAAGAACACCTCTCTTGGAAGCAGACTGATTATCCTGCACAAACACCTCCGGGATTCCTGCCTCCTTGTAATCATTGTAATTGTAGGTTTCCATAAAATACCCTCTTGCATCTCCAAAAACAGTAGGAGTAACGATCTTCAAACCTTCTATTTCACATGTTTCCACTGTAATCTTACCCATTGTCAGCTCTCCTTCTATCCTATTCTCATCCGTCATGCCTGTCCTATCCCTGACAGACATCACTCATATCTGATATTCAAATCTACATTTCCTTTAATGCCATCTACCCGACCTTTAGAGGTATACTGCCACATCTGATAATAGCCCTGATACAAAGGTACACTTCTGTATTCCGCAAGCCATGTCTCATACTGCTCCAGTCTCTCCGTCTCCAGATTCCGGTTCAGCCAGTTACGGCTTGCATAGACACCTGCCTCATAGCCCGCATTGGTGATTGTCCGGCAAAAGGCCTCGCAGACAAGCGTTCTGGTCTCTGCATCCAAGCCGTCCGCTCTTCCGTTTCCGCCGGCACCCTCCGTATCAATATAAATCGGATAATCCGGCTTGTATTCCGCAATGAATTCCAGTACCGCAGAAGCCTCTTCCACTGCTTCCACCTCATTGACTGCCTGCGTAAAGAAGTAGACGCCTGTGGGGATACCTGAGGCAGCCGCTCCCTTCATATTTGCCTTAAAATAGGGATCCTCTACCAAAGCACCGGTCACAGAACCGCGATAGCCTGCACGAATTATGGCAAACTGCACACCAGCCTTCTTCACCTTATCCCAATCAATCTCTCCCTGCCACTTGGATACATCAATGCCTATTTTCTTCTTTCCTTCAGCCGTCTGTATTTTCTTAATCTCGGTCTTGTCCGCATCCTCACGTGCTTCCTGCACCGCACTATCCTCGGCCTCCGCATCGATCTCATCCTCAGTCTTAATGAGCAGTGAAATATCATCAATCGCCAGATATTCTACTTTATCCTTCACGCGTATCTTCGTCTCGGTCACCGGCACCCGATATCCCTCCATCGGAAGCAGCTCCACATAATATTCTCCGGCATCCATGTCTCCGATGTAGATAACTCCGTCCTTGTCCAGATCCTTATACCTTCCGAGTCCCTCCACCTGAACATAGAAGCCTTCACCTTCCACAGGCACACCCTTGCTATCCACAATCTGAATCCGCAGGTCCTTCTCCACCGAGGTCATCAAAAGCTCCAGACGGTTGGCGTTATTCTTTGCAGCCTCCAGAATCGGATTGACCTCCTCCTCAAAGAAGGTAGGATCCTTCAGAAACGCTGATAAGTCGTCACCAATCTGCCCGTTGATTACTCCTGAGGTTTGTTGTTCCCTATTTACCGGACGGGAATCTGCCGGTTGCTTTTCCGAATTGGCAGAAATAACCAGCACCGACACAAGCAGTATCACAGCCATGGACGCCAGAATTGCCATCCGACGTAATTTAGAGTCCATTTGCTACCTCAACCAAATATTTACCGTAGTTGGTCTTCATCAACGGCTCTGCCAATGCAAGCAGCTGCTCCTTATCGATGAAGCCTTTCTTGTATGCAATTTCCTCAATACAGGAGATATAAAGCCCCTGCCTCTTCTGAAATGCTGCCACAAAATCCGATGCATCCAAAAGGGCATCATGATTTCCCGTATCCAGCCATGCAAAGCCCCGTCCCATGGTCTCCACACGAAGAGTCCCGCGCTTTAAATACTCATTATTTACAGAGGTGATTTCAATTTCTCCCCTTGCAGAGGGCTTCACATTCTTAGCGATTTCCACTACCTCATTGTCGTAGAAATACAGTCCCGGTACTGCATAGTTGCTCTTAGGCTTCTCCGGCTTCTCCTCAATGGAAAGTGCCTTGCCGTTCTCATCGAATTCCACCACTCCGTACTCTCTGGGGTCACGTACATAGTATCCGAAAATAGTGGCTCCGCTCTCTCTGGACGCCACCTCGCGAAGGAGCTTTGAGAAGCTCTGTCCGTAGAAGATGTTATCACCAAGCACCAGCGCCACACGATCCCCACCGATAAATTTCTCACCGATGATAAAGGCATCCGCCAGTCCTCTCGGATACTCCTGCACTGCATAGGAAATCTCCATTCCCAGCTGACTGCCGTCACCTAAAAGCTCCTCGAATACAGGAAGATCTCTGGGTGTGGAGATGATCAGCACCTCCCTGATGCCTGCCAACATCAGTGTTGACAACGGATAGTATATCATCGGTTTGTCATAAACCGGCATAATCTGTTTGGAAATTGCCTTGGTCAAGGGATACAATCTTGTTCCGGAGCCGCCTGCTAAAATAATTCCTTTCATTTTCATAACCTCTTTTCTACGCTTTATGCGCCCTTTTTTGTAGTTTTTAAAACGCACCAAAGGGATTCCCGCATTCTGCACGGCAACCCCTCAGTTTTCTTATTCGTTTCTATTTCTCATACATTTCATTGTAGTATTTCTGATAATCACCGCTGGTGACATTCTTCATCCATTCCTCATTTTCAAAGAACCACTTGATGGTCTTCTTAATGCCTTCCTTGAACATGGTCTCCGGATACCAGCCAATCTCCGCCTTGATTTTGTCCGGTGCAATGGCATATCTGCGGTCATGTCCCTTACGGTCCTCCACATAGGTAATCAGGTCTGTGCTCACCAGTTCCTTTCTGGGGTCGTTCTCAGGAAGCATCTCCTGCAGGGTCTCTATGATGATGTTGATAATCTCGATATTCTGCTTCTCGTTGTGTCCGCCGATATTGTAGGTTTCAAACAGTCTTCCCTGCTCCTGTACCATATCGATTGCCTTGGCATGATCCTCCACATACAACCAGTCGCGCACGTTCCTGCCGTCTCCGTATACGGGAAGCTTCTTCCCCTGCAGCGCATTGTTGATAATCAACGGAATCAGCTTCTCAGGGAACTGATAGGGACCATAGTTGTTGGAGCAATTGGTAATGTTGGCAGGGAACCTGTAG
>CAYOHU010000148.1:0-4923 GCA_964403845.1 uncultured Acetatifactor sp. | reverse complement strand
CCTTGGATGAAAGTGTACGTGCGGCAGAGCAGATTGAAAAGATTTTTGATCAATATAATGAAGCTGTGTTATACGATAAAGCAAAAGCGTTTAAAGAATGCGTACAAAATTGCAGAAAGCAAGAGAAGTACATAGAGGAGCTTCAGAAGAAAAAAGAAGAAAGTGAAAGACTTTATGGAGAAGAACAGCGTCATTATGAGGAATTAGAGAATGAGGAGGCTGTGCTGAAGAAGGAGACCGATTCCTTAAAGGAAAGCGATGCCGCTAAATTAAAGGAAAGAGAGCTTCAGTTAAGGAGCGAAAAGCAGAACACAGAAGAGGAAGTGGCTGCTAAAAAACGGCAGGAAACGGAAAAAGAAGAAAAGTATAGGGAAACAGAAAGAAAGAGAAGGAATCAGCAGGAAGAAAATGAACGGAATTGGGATGAAATAGAAGAGAAGCTTGTGCAGATGGAGGAGGTAATGGAGGGCATTCCTTTTGATGAATTTGCATTCCTGAAAAAAGAATTGCAGGAGGAGCCGGAGAAGGAGCAGGAATTTCAAAGTCATGTACAGCTTTTGAAGGAATATACGAAGCGGGTGGAGCAGGGGAGAGATGTTCTGTCAGAGGAAAAGAACTGCCTGGAGCGGTATGATCAAAAACAGCAGGAGATAGATGAACGCCGTACAGAACAGGAACAAAAGGAAAAAGAATGCCGTCAATATGAGACCTTGCTTCAGGAGGCAAGGGATGAATTCACAGAGAAGTTTTATTTATGGGACAAACAGAACAGTCAGCTGCATCCGGAAGATGATACGAAGCAGAATATAGTGCAGAGAATTGAAAAATACAGCTATGGAACGGATTTTAATGAAATCCGTGATTTGTGTAAACCGGCATATCATTTGGCAGAGCGACAGCTGGATGATAAGCTGCGCGAATGGGAAAGACGGAAGGAACAGCTTGAAGAGGAGGAAGCACAGCTTCAGGCTGAATTACAGGAATGGAAGGAGAAAAAGGATCCGGAGCCGGAATGCTCTGAAGCGGTCAAGAAAAATCGCCGACTATTGCAGGAAAGAGGCATACCTTATTTACAGTTTTATAAGGTGGTTGATTTTACGGAGCATATTGAAGAAAAACAAGCGTCCTGTCTGGAGGAGGCTTTCCTTTCCATGGGAATTTTGGATGCACTGATTGTACCGGCAGAGTATAGGGAGGCAGTTCAGAATCTGGATAAGGGAGTTTGTGACAGGTATATTTTCGGGGATGTCACCAGAATCAAAAAGAATCTGCTGGAATGGATGGATGTGGATAACGGCGAGAATGATATTTTGAGATATCAGAGTGTTTCTGCGATTTTATCAGCTATCGGTATCGGCGGAATGGGGACACAGGAAGAGATTGGCAGTACCTGGATTGATAAAAACGGTAATTACAAAACCGGTATTGTGGAGGGTACAATCACGGGAGAGTATACAGCTTGCTATATAGGTGTGAGAGCCCGTGAAAAATTCCGCATGGAAAAGATTGCCCAATTGGAGAAACAGGTTATGGAGCTTCAAGCAGGGTTGGCAGAGTGTAAAGCAAAGGTACAGGAATATGCGGAAAATATCAGATCGTTGGAAGAGGAATGGAATACCTTTCCGGCAGGCACGGATATGCAGACGGTGGCTCGGGAATTATGGGAGAAAAACAATGAGTCAGAACAAATCCATAAAGAACTTGAAAGGCTGAGAACACAATTACAAAGCGTGAAGACGGAATTGGATCAGATTGAGCTGCGCGTCAGGGAAATCTGCAGTAAATGTTACCTTACAGCCAGACTGGACGTTTTTGTGAATACTCTGCAAGCGTTAGGCCGTTATCAGGGGCTGCTGACGGAGATACAGGTGAAGCACGGAAAATATCGGAGTGGGATATCCAATTTACATAGTCTGGCGGATACGTTGTCAGCCCTGGATGAAGATCTGGATACGATCCGTTATGAATTAGGCCGGGTGAATAGTAAGGTAAGGGCGTTAGAAACGGAATTGAAATCTATTGAGGAGCAGCTTGCGCTTACGGATTACGAGAAGATTAAGGAAAGACTGGATTATTGTCTGGAACGATTGCCGAAAATTCCGAAAGAGAGAGAGCATTCCATGGGGCTGCAGACCAAGTGGCAGGAAGAAGCCAAAAGGCTTGGAGCGGATATTTTACAGCAGGAAGAGCAGCAACAGAAAAACAGAAAGCGATATCAGTGGTTGGAGAAGGGTTTCCGTGAAGAGTACCGGCTGGGATATGTGGAGCGTTTTTTTGTGGTAAACGAGGATATGGAGGATCAGGCGGATAAGGTTTGTGCCATGTTATCTGAAAGGCTTGGAACGAAAAAGAAAGCGGAGCTGCATGAAAGGCTTCAGGGGGCCTTCCATGAGAATAAAGGATATCTTTTGCATTATCAGCTTACTATGCAGACCATGTTTGCAGATGAGGAGGAAGAGGAGTTAAATCCTGCTGTTTCCATGCGTAGGACGGATATTGTTGCAAAATACCGCGGTATGAATGTGAAATTTAAGGAATTGGTAGGTAAATTACGTGAGGATGCGGAGGAACAGAAGCATCTGCTCAGTGATAAGGAAAGGGAATTGTTTGAGGACATTTTGGCAAATACCATTAGTAAGAAAATCCGTGCTAAAATTCATGCCAGCAACCGTTGGGTGGAAAAGATGAATCAATTGATGGGAAGCATGCAGACCTCCAGTGGTCTGAAGCTGAGCCTGCGTTGGAAGCATAAGAGAGCGGAGAAGGAAGGGCAGCTGGATACAAGGGAGTTGGTTGAACTGCTTTCTAAGGATTCGGAGATTATGCGCGTGGAGGAATTGGATAAGCTGTCGGTCCATTTCCGAACCAAAATAGAGGAGGCAAGAAAGCTTTCGGAGGATGGCAACTCTGTACAGTCCTTTCATGCCATTATGAGAGAGGTACTTGATTATCGTAAATGGTTTGAATTTACGCTTGAGTGTGAAAAGACCGGAGAAAAGAAACGGGAGATGACGGACAGAGTATTCTTTACCTTTAGTGGTGGTGAAAAAGCTATGTCCATGTATGTACCATTGTTCTCGGCGGTGGTAGCAAAGTATGCAGGTGCCAGACCGGATGCCCCCAGATTGATTTCGTTGGATGAGGCTTTTGCCGGTGTGGATGAAACGAACATCAGGGATATGTTCCGATTGATGGTAGAGTGCCAATTCAATTTTATGATTAATTCGCAGGTGCTTTGGGGCGATTATGACACAGTTCCGGGACTTGCTATCTATCAATTACTACGTCCGGAGAACGCTAAATATGTAACGGTTATCAAGTATATTTGGAATGGAAAAGAAAAGCTGGTGGTAGCGTAAGTAATATCAGGTAAAATGAGCGGAGGAAAGGAGGGGCGCAGGTTGTGGATGATGAAAGGAAAAGGCTGGAAGAATGTGTTTTGTACTTTAAGGGGCGAAGTGTTTATAAGCAGTTATTCCAAAAGGTGCGTGAGAAGTATATCAGTCTAGAGCATTTTGGCGGTACGGTACAGCTTTGCGGATTGCGGCAGGATGAGTATCAGCAATTGAGTGGTTTCTTCCGCAAGGATTTTGAGGGAAAACGCAATATTACCATTTCGGCAACTGCAATGGAGAAGGCATTGGAAGGCAGCAGGTTTGCAGGCTTAAGGTGGGAGGATATTTTACAAAGCTATTTCAATGAAGAGCTTATAGGTAAGAAACAGCAAAAGCAAAATGAGAGGCTTAAGCGTGAGCAATTTTTTAAGAATATTTTAGAAACAGAGCCTGTAGAGGAAGGACATGCCTGGCTGGAAGAGGTTTTGGCATCGCAGGGGGAAGGTTATCTGTTGCTAAGGAAGCATTATCGCGAGAACCCGGAGTCTCTCAGAATGCATCTGGATTTATTCCTGAAAGCTGTTCCGTGCCTGCCCTTTTTGATAAAGGAAGAGAGTGTCTGTTATAAACTGCTTGCAGTATTTGCAGCGGAAACCACAGGGAATCCTCATTTTTTTGACAGTGGTACATTGGGCGAGCAATTATTGATTTGTTTTTTGAAAAGTCATATTGCGGGATATGAAGGAGAAAACTTGGCATCTGCGGAGAAGAAGGCCAATATTCTGTATGAAGCGGGTCTGTTAAAGGATGATTTATCCAATAACACATTAGTGTACGGAATCAGCGGCATGGACCGGGAGGGGAAAACTCATGAAGGAATCGAGGGCTTTTGGAAACGAAAAGAGCCAATGCTGCTGACGCTTATGACGTTGAGTGGATTGATGCAGGTTCATACACATAAAAGAAATTGTGTATACATAGTGGAAAATCCGGCAATATTTTCTAAATTGATTAAGGCATGGCCGAATGAAACAATTGTGTGTGGAAATGGGCAGTTACGTCTTGCAACCTGGGTATTATTAGATTTATTTGATCAGGAGACAGAATTTTTTTATGCGGGGGATTTTGACCCGGAGGGCTTAATCATTGCGCAAAGACTTAAGACGAAATACGGAGATAGGATACACCTGTGGAAGTATAGTAGTGAGTTATATGAAAGGTATCTGTCAGAGGTAGAGATTTCCGAAAAGAGCCTGAAGAAGCTTGATAAGATTTATATAGAAGAGTTTCGGGAACTGAAAGCGGTCATGTTGAAGAAGAAAAAGGCAACTTATCAGGAAGCGATGATGGTGGAATATTTCACCTAAGAAGCAGATAGCTTTCTTGAATTTATATCCGGAGACAATAGCAGCAACTCCATTTTTTATTCCTACTTTACGGGGCGTTCAAAAAGTAGTAAAATAGAAGCAAATATTAATAATTATTCAGAATATAATATCCCTCAGATGCAAAATGAGAATCAGCATCAAATGCAAAGTAAGGATTCATACCAAATATCAAAAAAGGAGAAAAATTCATGAAGAAACGA
>CAYOHU010000147.1:0-4988 GCA_964403845.1 uncultured Acetatifactor sp. | reverse complement strand
TAATCTCCACGCCAAGCTTTTTCAATTCCCGTGTAAAAGCCGCAATCACATCCGATGAGTGGTCGGACACCGGGAACACACGCTCCCCACGTTCTATCTTCAATGGACAGCCCGCTTTCTCCAGAAAAGACATAACCGCCTGATTATCGTACTGATAAAATGCACTGTATAAGAATTTTTCATTGGTACAGATATTGGCAAACAATGTCTCCATATCCGCCGCGTTTGTCACATTACATCTGCCTTTTCCTGTAATGAAAAGCTTCTTTCCCAGCTTTTCATTCTTTTCAATCAAACAGACCTTATTCCCTTTTCCAGACGCTGCCACTGCCGCCATCATGCCGGCTGCACCACCGCCGATTACGATTATACTTCCCATTATCCTATTGTTCTTCCTCTTCTTTTCTCAAGGAATAATTCAGCATAGGCTCCTCGTCGATGAAATTAATCTCATCATTCAGATAAACCTGATAATTATTCCAGGTCTCCTCCAGCATTTCAAGATTCTGCTTTACCTCATGAGGACACTTCAAGCACAGGGCTACCACCAGCGCATTAATCACACTTAAGGGTGCCACAAGGGAATCTACTATGGACACCATATCACTTCTTGCATGCAGATTGCAGGAGGAATATAAATTCATAGGAGAATGAATACTGTCCGTGATTGCGATCACCTTCGCATTCCTGTCATTGGCAAACTCCATGGCCTTCAACGTTCTCATGGAATATCTTGGAAAACTGATTCCTATAAAGCAATCCTTTTCATTGATTCGAATCATTTGTTCAAACGTCTCGCTGACGCTTGTAGTATTCAGAAGCACCACACCACCCCGAATCATATTCAGATAAAAATGAAGAAACGCCGCCAGTGGTTCATTGCTCCTAAGTCCCATAATATAAATATTTTCTGCCTTTAATATCGTAGAAACCGCAGACTCGAACGCTGCCGGATCCAGATTATGAATCGTATCCTCCAGCTTTTCAATATCGGCAGATATTACAGAGGTTAAGATTTCTGACTGAGAGCTTCTGCCGTATTTAGCATCCATCCTCTGAATGTTGTTCAGCTTACCCTTTACACATTCCTCCAATGCCTTTTGGAACTCAGGGTAGCCGTTATAGCCAAGTCCCGATGCAAAACGTACCACGGTAGACTCGCTGATGCCGATTGTCTCTCCCAGCTTTGCCGCCGTCATGAAAACCGCATGATCATAATGCTCCGAAATGTATCTTGCAATGGCTTTATGACCCTTACTCATTTTGTCATAATGTTCATTGATCCTGCCCAAGACATCATACTGATTTTCCATAAACCTCTATCCCTCTCCTAATTACCTTATGAAATGTAAAACCCACCACAGATTCCTGTCACATCTACTGCCTTCCTGCAAATGCCTCATAAGAATGCTCCAAAAGCGCCATGGTTTCTTTATCTGACAAATCATAATCTCCCGTCAGCGTCATGCAGGCAGCTCCGTGAATAAAAATCCACATTTTCATAAACAGATCACCGGGATCAGGACATCCTGCAACTCGCGCCAGATTAATCTCATACACTACATTTCCGGAATCTCCGTTCAACACCTCATACATGCTCTTTCTGTGAGCTCCCTCCGTCACAAAAAGAAGCTTAAACAGATTTTTTTCTTCCCTTGCGAACGCTATATATGCCATGCCCAAATTCGAAAAGGGAGCTCTCCCCATTCTGGGATACAAGCTATAATAATCACGAAAAAAGGACACAGCCCTCTCATAAACCGCATCCCAAAGCTCTTCCATATTTTTATATACTCGAAAAATAGGCTGGGTAGAGCATCCTGCCTTAGCCGCCACCTTTCTTGCCGTAACATTTGCAAAGCCTTCCTCTCTGGTCATCTCAAAGGCTGTATCCAAAATAGTCTGAATGGTTATTGTCTCTTTCCTTGCCATGTTTTTCCTCATTTTCTGCTGCACAAATTGTTCTTTGCGCCGTTTCTTTTATAACACTTGTTATTTTACTTATGAAAACAATGGTTGTCAAGAGGGTTTACTCTGTAATTCTGTGATACATCTCCGGTCTTCTGTCACGATAAATTCCCCAGCTTAAGCGTTCTGCTGCTATAGCGTCCAAATCATACTCAGCAATTAATACACATTCCCTGTTCCGTTCAGCCGATGCCATCAGTTCTCCTGTATGATCTGTCAAAAAGCTGGAGCCATAGAAGGTCAATGCGGAACGTTGTCCCCCGTTTTCTCCACAGGGTTCTACATATTCTGTTCCAATACGATTTGCTGCTACCACCGGCACAAGATTGGCGGCGGCATGTCCCTGCATCACTCTCCTCCAATGCGGCATACTGTCACACTCCAAAATAGGTTCACTGCCGATTGCCGTGGGATACAGAATCACCTCCGCTCCGTTTAGTGCCAGGCACCTGGCGGTCTCGGGAAACCACTGATCCCAGCAGATACCAATGCCAATTCTTCCGCAGGAGGTATCCCATACCGGAAATCCGGTATTACCGGGTGTAAAATAGAATTTTTCCTGATAATAGTGGTCATCCGGAATATGAGTTTTACGGCAGACACCCAACAATTTCCCGTTATCCAATACAGCAACGGAATTGTACAGCACATTGCCGTCCCTCTCGTAAAAACTGATAGGAAGAACAATATGCAATTCTTCACTCACATCCTGAAAATGCCGTACTGCCTGATTCTCCTGTACCGGAAGCGCATACTGATAGAATTCATAGCGACGCTGTTGGCAAAAATACGGGCGTTCAAAGAGCTCCGGAAGCAATATCAAAGCTGCTCCCTCCGATGCTGCCTGACGTACCATACCTTCTGCCTTTGCAAGATTCTCTTCCACCTTCTCTGAGCATTGCATCTGCACTGCCCCACATATGATTTTTCTCATCTGCTTTTCTCCTGTCTCATAGATTTTACCGCTGGGATCTGCTGTGTAATGCAATGGATATTGCCTCCACCCAGTAAAATATCTCTTGCCTCCACAGGGCAGATTTTACGTGTGGGAAAAAGCTTTCTCAAGCACTCCACAGCAATCCTGTCATTCTCATCCCCAAATTGCGGAATCACCACACAACCGTTGGCAATATAGAAATTGACATAACTGGCGGCAAGACGTTCCCCCACTTCCCGGGTATCCTCCCCTTCTTCAAATACATAGCCCTTTAAATCCTCCTCACGGATTACAATAGGCTTCTTGGGAATCGGGAGCTTATGCACCTTGATTTTTCGTCCCTTGGCATCTGTCTGTTCCTCCAACACCTTGGCACAGGCATGACTCATGGGATATTGCGGATCTTGTGGGTCATCCGTCCATGCCAGCACAACCTCAGCCGGTGCTGTAAAGGCACAGATATTATCCACATGCTCATTCGTCTCATCATTGTAAATTCCGCAGGGCAGCCATACCACCTTCTCCGCTCCCAATGCCCTGCAAAGCATGTTCTCAATCTCTTCTCTGCTCATACCGGGATTTCTGCCGGCACTCAACAAGCAGCTTTCCGTGGTAAGCAGAGTTCCTTCTCCATCACTGTGAACAGAGCCGCCCTCCAGCACAAAGGGATGCGCATCAAACAGCTGCTCTCCCATTGTCCGACAAAATGTTGAAGCCACCAGATCGTCCTTCTCCCAGTGCGGATATAAGCCGTCTGTCAAACCGCCCCAGGCATTAAACTCCCAATCAATTCCCATTCTTTCCGCCTGTGAGTTCACCACAAAGGTTGGAGCCACATCACGAGCCCATGCATCATCACTTTCGATTTCCAACACAACAATATTACTCTTGGCATTACTTTTCTGCAGCTTTGTAATGGCATTTCCCGCTTCTGCATAATGCTCCTTATCCGTCAGAAGATACACCTTCTCACTTTCTGCAATCACTGAAATCACCTTACAAAATGCCTTCTGCGCCGCCATTCCTCCATAGGGCCAGCTTCCGGGCCGGGTAGGCCAGATCAGGATACAACCGTCGTGAGCTTCAAACTCAGCCGGCATATAATATCCATGCAATTTTTCTAAATCATCCATCAAAATACCATCCTTTAAACCTTACTATTTCCTCTCTTTTAAGACAGACGCCCCTTAAAATCACCATACCCAAAGGCTTTTATCAACCGACAGTCCGCCTCCTTGTCCATGGCATAAATTGCCGGCAGGGGAATCCCATTGAAGGTATTATTTTTCACCATGGAATATATTGCCATATCTTCAAATACCAATCGGTCTCCGATTTTGTACTCTCTGTCAAAGGAATAGTCACCTATCACATCACCCGCAAGACAGGTATACCCTGCAAGGCGATAGGTATATGCCTTTTCTCCCGGCATACCGCTGTCTCGCAGCGGAGGACGGTAAGGCATCTCCAGCACATCCGGCATATGACATGCCGCACCGGTATCCAGAACCAAGGTACAAATTCCGCCATTTTCCACAATATCCAAAACTGTTGTCACCAGATATCCGGCATTTAAGGCCACTGCCTCTCCCGGCTCCAGATATACCTCTAATCCATACTCTGTCTGCATCCGCCGGATACATTGCTCCAGAAGACCGATATCATAATCCTCACGGGTAATATGATGACCTCCGCCAAAATTAATCCACTTTCTCCCATGCAAAAATTTACCGAATCGTTCCTCCACCGCATCCAGCGTTGCCGAAAGTGCATCTGCATTCTGTTCGCACAGGGTATGAAAATGCAATCCGTCAACACCTTCCAAATCCTTCTCCTGTAGCTTGTCTGCAGTAACTCCCAGACGACTGCCGGTCGCGCAGGGATCATAAATGGCATGCCCCTCCTGGGTAGAACACTGCGGATTAATCCTAAGTCCCACACTTTTCTCTTTACAGCGCCCCTTCAGGCGATTCAACTGGTTGACGGAATTAAATACAATATGATCACAGAGGGAAACAATCTCATCAAAATCCTCCTCCCGATAAGCTGCACAGAATACATGATTTTCCTTACCCATCTCCTC
>CAYOHU010000146.1:0-5070 GCA_964403845.1 uncultured Acetatifactor sp. | reverse complement strand
ACCATAACCAAAGGCAGGAAACCAATCACCGCAATCATACCTCCGATGATACCATCAACCAGTAAGGCCGAAAGCAAGGGTGAAGCATCCTCCATAAGACCGCCAACCCAGCCTTGGAAGGTTTCCATCCATGCCACCAATGTATCCGCTATAAAAGGACCTACCCATGCCTGCGAAATTTGGAATACCAGCCACATGACAACTGCAAAAATAGGAATCCCCAGCCATTTATTGGTTAATACAGCATCTATCTTGTCTCCTGCGTTTTTATCCTTTGTCAAAACCTTACGTGTCTCAACTTCCTTAACAATCTTGTTAACATATTCGAAACGTTTACGGTCGGCAGCTTCTACAGCCTTTTTATCCGTCAAATCCACTTTACCCTGACTATAAGGTGCCTTCTGCGTGGTATTCGCATGTGCAACCGCCGTCTCCACTACCTCCTTAAGACCCTCCGCAGAAACAGAAATCGTATTCACCACAGGACAACCAAGCTTCTCAGACAATGCAGCTGCATTAATCTTTGTCTCTTTCTTTTCGTTGATATCACTCTTATTCAGCGCAACCACGACCGGAACGCCAAGCTCTAACAGCTGTGTCGTGAAGAAAAGGCTACGGCTTAAATTCGTAGCATCCACAATATTAATGATTACATCAGGATTCTCTTTTCTGACATAAGCACTTGTAATGCTCTCCTCGGAAGTAAATGGTGACATAGAATAAGCACCCGGCAAATCCACTGCTACCAGTTCTTCCGTTCCACTGTAATAGCTTTTCTTAATTGGACTCATCTTCTTGTCTACGGTAACTCCGACCCAGTTACCGACTCTTTCATTTCTGCCGGTAAGAGCGTTGTACATTGTGGTCTTACCACTGTTTGGATTACCTGTTAACGCGATTCTCATTTTCGTTCCTCCTCATTGCTACAGTTTTCTATTTTTGTTTTGGTTTTTCAGATTTGAGTTTGGAATCTCCGGCAACTAACCTTGGGTAGTTGCCGCTAACCATCAGACAAAAATATATGCGGCGAAGATTCACCGCTATATTATTATAGCTTCTGCCAACTGATTATCAATCGTATATCTGCCATCCTTAATAGAGACAACACATCCTGCTTTTAAATGCGAAACTACCGTGATAGGCTCTCCACTGTAACAGCCCAATGTAAACAGAAAGGAATTTAACTCCTCGTCATCTGTCTGTATCTCTTTCACAATATACTCTTCTCCGGCTTTTGCTTCCTTCAAATTCATATCATCCTCCCCTTTCCGGGCAAAGATTAGTTGCTCCTAACTCATTGACAGTCTATCACCGGTGGAAATATATGTCAAGCACATTTTTTTAATTTATCAAAAAAATCTCGCTACTCCTTGTTATAATTTTACTGCAATACTTCAATCCTTGTGCCGGTTTCAGAAAACGAGATACATACTACCTCTCCCCTGCTTCTTGAAGCAGGCACATCTATCAATCTCTGATTCTCCGAGCCCCGGAAAGGTAGTCTTAGATTTTTCAATTTCTCCACAAATTCTCCGTCAACCAGAACATCAATGCAGTCAAGCATCTCATCCACTTCCTTGCTGCCGTCCTGAATCCAACGTTGCAGATCCTGTTCATAATCATATCCCGTATAGCACCAGATTGTTTTCTCGGGAAAACGCGCCTTTGCTTTTTTCAGCAATTTCAGAACCTCCGGTCGGTTTGCTGCCTCAAAGGGTTCTCCGCCCAGAACACTTAGTCCCCTGATATAGGAAGGCTCTAATGCTGCCAGAATTTCCTCCTCCACGCTTTCCGTATAGAGATTTCCGTAACCAAAATCCCAGGCTTCACTATTAAAGCAGCCTTTACAATAATGAGTGCAGCCGCTTACAAACAGGGACACACGCACTCCCGGTCCGTTGGCTACATCTGTCTTCTTAATCGTTGCATAATTCATAGATGAAGCACCCTCGCCTTAATCTCTTTTGTCTTGCCGGCATTCCAGAAGTTTTCTCCCAGATACCCACAGGTTCTACGGGTAACATTCATTTTAGAGTGATCCTTATTGCCGCACTGAGGACATTCCCACTCCATCTCCTCATTGATTTGAATCTCTCCGTCATACCCACACACATGGCAGTAATCAGATTTGGTATTAAATTCCCCATACTGAATATTGTCATAAATAAACTTAATCAATTCCTCTACCGCATCTACGTTATTGGTAATATTAGGAATTTCCACATAGGAGATTGCACCACCTAATGATTTCTGCTGGAATTCACTCTCAAATTTGAATTTTGAGAAAGCATCAATGGGTTCTCTCACATCCACGTGATAAGAGTTTGTATAGTAGCCCTTATCCGTCACATTTTTAATTTCGCCAAACTTATCGCGGTCAATACGGGCAAAGCGGTAGCAGAGAGTCTCAGCAGGAGTTCCGTAGAGACTGAACCCGATTCCTGTCTCCTCCTTCCATTTTGCAGCCGCATCCTTCAGATAGTCCATGACGCGCAAAGCAAATTCCTTCCCCTTGGCTTCCGTATGGCTACATCCCTTCATCAGATAGGTGGTCTCATACAGACCGATATATCCCAGGGACATGGTGGAATATCCACCGTATAAGTATTTATCTATCTTCTCACCCTTTTTCAGGCGGGCAATAGCGCCGTACTGCCAGTGAATGGGGCTGACGTCGGACACAATCCCCTGAAGTGCCTTATGTCTGCACATCAACGCCTCATAGCACAGCTGCAGACGTTCGTCCAGCAGCTTCCAGAAGGTCTCCTCATCTCCCCTTGCCAGAATACCGATTTGAGGAAGATTCAGGCTGACAACGCCCTGATTGAAACGACCTTCCCATTTATAATTACCATTTTCATCCTTCCATGGTGAAAGAAAAGAACGGCATCCCATGCAGGAGAATACTCCGCCCTCATAGTTCTCGCGCATTTTCTTAGCAGAGATATAATCGGGATACATTCTTTTCGCAGAGCACTGCGCTGCAAGCTTAGTCACATAGTCATATTTACCGCCCTTTAAGCAGTTGTTTTCATCTAACACATACACCAGCTTAGGAAATGCAGGGGTTACGTATACTCCCTTCTCATTCTTGGTTCCCTGAATACGCTGACGCAGGATTTCCTCTATAATAAGGACTGTCTCATCCACATACTCATCCTTGTCATCAATATGCAGAAAGAGGGTCACGAACGGGGACTGTCCGTTAGTGGTCATCAGTGTGTTAATCTGATACTGGATGGTCTGCACACCGGACTTCAGTTCATCCTTCACACGCATCTCTACAATTCTTCTCTTAGCCTCCTCAGAGAGAGTATCTCCGAATTCCTCATCCAGCTGATTCGCAAATTTTACTCTGCTCTTATAGAGATATTTTCCCAAATGTTTGATGTTTACAGACTGACCGCCGTACTGATTGCTGGCTACCGCTGCAATAATCTGAGTCGTCACCGTACATGCTACCTGAAAGCTCTTGGGCGATTCAATCATCTTTCCGTTGATGGACGTGCCGTTGTCCAGCATATCCTGAATATTAATCAGACAACAATTAAAAATAGGCTGAATGAAATAATCTGCATCGTGAAAATGAATTACACCATTCTCATGCGCCAATGCAATGTGCTCCGGCAAAAGCAGACGTTTCGTAACATCTCTGGACACCTCACCTGCAATATAATCTCTCTGAGTGGATGCAAGACGTGTATTCTTATTGGAGTTCTCCTCCGCAAGCTCCTTATTCTCATTCCGAATCAGCTTTAATATGGATTCATCCGTTGTATTTGACTTACGAAGCAGACTTCTCTGATAACGGTATACAATGTATTTCTTGGCAAGGGTGTACTTGTTATGTTCCACCAGATGCGCTTCAATCACATCCTGAATATGTTCTACCGTGAGACGCTCCTTATCCAATTTAGCCACTTCATCCAATATCTCCTGAATGATTTCCTCACCGGCTCTGTACTCCTCTTCCACTTCATTGTTGGCCTTGTGAATCGCAGAAACAATTTTTTCCTCTTCATACGGAACGATTCTTCCGTCTCTTTTCTGTATCTTCATGATACTGCCCCCGTTCTTATCTATACTTTTCCCGGACCCCCGGATACCGGAATATCGCAAAATCACGGCTGTCACAAGGATACTTGTAACAGCCGTACTAGATTTTGTATATTTTCCTTCTTGTTACGTCTATATCTTGTATTCATTATAGTATCAATACTATGAAAAAGCAAGGGAAAAATATAAAGACGCCTGAGGATTATCCTCAGACGCCTTACTTCTTCTCATATTATGACATTATTCCCATCATAACGTCAGCCATATCATAACGCCATCCACATCGCAATGTCATGTAAAAATCGAAAGCATTGGTCACACAAACCAACAAGGAAACTGTCACCTACCGCTGGGCAGCCTTACTGCCGGGCAACCCTACTGCTGGGCAACCCTACTGCTGGGCAACATCCTTCATGGAGAAGCTGATTCTGCCCATCTTATCCTTACCTAAGCATACCACGGTAACGGTATCACCAAGAGTAAGAACATCCTCCACATGGTTGATTCTCTCTTTTGCAATCTTTGAAATATGAACCATACCTTCTTTGCCGGGTGCAAACTCGATGAAAGCGCCAAATTCCTTAATGCTGACCACTTTACCCTTGAAAATCTGACCCTCTTCAAATTCGGTTGTGATAATCTTGATCATATCAACAGCCTTATCCATCATTGTCTTATCCGTGCCGCATACGGATACCTTTCCATCATCTGTGATGTCAATCTTAACACCGGTACGGGCAATAATCTCATTAATTGTCTTACCACGCTGACCAACAACATCACCGATTTTCTCAGGATCAATCTGAATAGAGATAATCTTAGGAGCATATTCGCCAACTTCCGGTCTGGGAGCTGCGATTGCATTCTTCATGCAATTATCCATGATGTAAAGTCTTGCCTCGCGACATCTTGCGATAGCACCCTCAACAATCGGTCTGGTCAGACCGTGAATCTTAATATCCATCTGGATTGCCGTAATTCCCTTCGTTGTTCCGGTTACCTTGAAATCCATAT
>CAYOHU010000145.1:0-5073 GCA_964403845.1 uncultured Acetatifactor sp. | reverse complement strand
AGCTGGCGTTCTACCAATGAACCATATCTGCATGAGAACATTATATCACTTCCTGACCAAAGAGCAAGAGAAAAAAGAGTATGAACCGGAAAAATTTTGAATGGGAGATTGTTGAAGGTAATTTTTAGAAATTCTTTAGATTCCTTTAGATGACGTTTATTGATTTATGGAAAAGAAAGCGATAGGATAAAACCAGAATAATAAATGGAAAGGTGTGGCTGGTGTGAAAGAGAAATTTTATCGGTTTATGATGGGAAGGTACGGAGGTGATAAGTTCAATCAGTTTCTGATGATTACTGCGCTGATACTTATTGTTTTGGCTATGTTCGGAGTTCCGGTAGTAAATGCATTGGGACTTCTGTGCTTACTATATGCCTATTTCCGAATGTTTTCCAGAAATATTTACAAACGTCAGGCTGAAAATGCAAAATATCTGAAATATGAGTATAAGGTGAAGCAGAGGTTTGCTGTGTTTAAAAGAGAGCTTAAGCAGAGAAAAACCCACCATATATACAGATGTCCTTCCTGTAAACAGAAGATTCGAATTCCCAGAGGAAGGGGAAAAGTAGAAATCAGATGTCCTAAGTGCAGCCGGACCTTTATCAAGAGGAGTTAGTATGTTTGGTTACATCATTATCAATAAAGGGGATATGAAATTTAAAGAATTTGATGTCTATCATTCCTATTATTGCGGTCTCTGCCAGACATTGAAAAAGGAATACGGAAAGAGGGGACAAATCAGTCTCACCTATGATATGACATTTCTTGTTATGCTCTTGAGCAGTCTTTACGAACCGGAAACCGAAATACGTGAGGTGAAATGTATTGCACATCCTTTGGAGAAGCATCTTGCCCGAGAAAATTGCTTTTCCGCTTATGGAGCCGATATGAACATCCTGTTTACATATTACAAGTGCAGAGATGATTGGGAGGATGAGCACAAGGTTACCCGTCTGGCATACGGAAAGGCATTGGAGAAGGCCTACAAGCGAATCTGTTCTAAATACGGAGAGAAGGCAGAGCGGATTGAGAGGCTGATGTGTCAGCTTTCAGAAGAGGAGAAGCACCAAAACCGGGATATCGATCAAATGTCGGGTCTGTTCGGAGCAATTATGGGAGAGATGCTTGCGGTTAAAAAGGATGAATGGCAGGATGAGCTGCGAACCATGGGGAACTATCTTGGAAAATTTATTTACCTTTTGGACGCCTATGAGGATATTGAGGAGGATTTAAAGGAAGGCAGATACAATCCATTGACCGGTCGTTTTCAGAATGCTGATTTTGAAGAGGAGATGCAGACCATCCTGACAATGATTATGGCGGCCTGCTGTAAAGAGTTTGAAAAGCTCCCTGTTTTGGAGAACGCAGAAATCCTGCGGAATATTCTTTATTCCGGAATCTGGTATCGGTATGAGGTAGTGCATCAGAGACGTATGAACGGGCAAACGGAGAAAACGGACAAGGAGCAAAGAAAAGAAAATGCGTGATCCATATCAAATTCTGGGTGTGCCAAGAAGCGCAACAGAAGAAGAGATAAAAAAAGCATATAAGGCGCTCAGCAGAAAATATCATCCGGACGCCAATGTAAACAATCCCAATAAGGATGCTGCAGAGGAAACATTTAAAGAAATCCAGCAGGCATATCAGCAAATTATGAAGGAACGTACAGAAGGTTACAGCTATCAGAATAATGATTATAGAGGTGGCTTCGGAGGCTTCGGTGGCTTCGGAGGCAATGCTACCGGATATGAGGAAGACAGTCATTTGCGTGCGGCAGGGAACTATATACGAAGCGGATATTATAGAGAGGCCAGAACTGTTTTGGACAATATGCAGACGAATGCACGGAATGCCAGATGGTATTATTACAGCGCATTGGCACATGGGGGACTTGGCAATCAGGTGTCTGCACTGGAGCATGCAAGAAGCGCAGCGGGCATGGAACCAAATAATCAGGATTACCGGAATCTGCTCTATCAGCTCGAGAATGGCGGCACATGGTATCGTCAGAGGCAGTATACCTACGGACAACCCTATGTTGCAGGAAATAATCTATGCATGAAATTATGTATTGCGAATATTATCTGCAATCTTTGCTGCCGGGGCAGTATGTGCTGTGGAGGAATTCCCTATTATTGATAAGGGAAATTCATATGGCGTTGAAATCCGCTTTACGAAACAGGCTGTGAAATGCTACAATGTACGCGAGTAGGAAATGGGCTCTTTCGCGAGGACCGGAAGCTACTTTCGCAGAAAGGCGGATGATACAGGTGGAAAAATGGTATGTTGCTGCCAAGAAGGCAGATTTTGATAAATGGGCCAGGGAATTTCAGATTAGTCCTGTGCTTGCCAGAATCTTAAGAAACAGGGATTTAACGGATGAGGAACAGGTGAGTAAATTCCTTTACGGGAAATTGGAGGATTGTTATTCCCCATGGCTGCTGATGGACATGGACAGGGCGGTGGAGCAGATTCGGGAAGCAATTACGGAGAAGCTGTTTATCCGTGTCATCGGGGATTACGACGTGGATGGTATCTGTTCTGCTTACATTCTGACCAAGGGGCTGCAGATATTGGGAGCAAAGGTAGATACTGCCATTCCTCATCGCATTCACGATGGTTATGGGTTGAACGAACATCTGATTGAACTGGCAGCGCAGGACGGTGTGGGGCTGATCATAACCTGTGACAACGGGATCGCTGCCGCAGCTCAGATTGAATTGGCTAAGGCCCTGGGCATTAAGGTGATTGTGACGGATCACCATGAGGTTCCGTATGTAGAAGAGAACGGTGTGCGTAAAGAGATATTGCCTTCTGCCTTGGCGGTGATAGACCCTAAGCAGGAGAGGTGTACTTATCCCTATAAAAATATCTGTGGTGGAGTAGTGGCATACAAGCTGATGCAGGCACTGGCAGAGAAGACCGGAAATAAGGTGTTAACCCAAACGTTGGAGGAGCTGTTGGAGTTTGCTGCCCTTGCCACGGTGTGCGATGTAATGGAGTTAAGAGATGAAAACCGCATACTGGTAAAGGAAGGCTTGAAACGACTGAAGAATACCCAAAATCAAGGCTTACGGGCGTTGATGGAGGTGAATGAGTTATCTCCGGAAAAGCTGTCAGCATATCATCTTGGATTTGTGCTGGGTCCCTGCCTGAATGCTACGGGGCGTCTGGATACCGCAAAGCGTGCGCTGGAGCTGTTGCAGAGCACCACGAAGGTGGATGCCATGCAAGCAGCCGGAGAACTGAAGGCGTTAAATGACAGCCGGAAGAATCTGACGCTGCAGGGGGTGCAGGAGGCTATAAGCTATGTGGAGGAGCATCATCTGGAACAGGATCCGGTAATGGTAATCTTTTTGCCGGAGGTTCATGAGAGTCTGGCGGGAATTATTGCAGGGCGTGTTCGTGAGAAATATAATCATCCGGTGTTTATCCTTACCAGAGGGGAGGAAGGAGTGAAGGGCTCAGGTCGCTCCATTGAAGGCTATCATATGTACGAAGCCATGACCGGAGTGAAGCATTTATTCACAAAGTTCGGTGGTCATAAGCTGGCAGCGGGCTTATCCATGCGTGAGGAGGACATCGAGACACTACGCAAGGCGCTGAATGAAGGCAGCGGGCTTACGGAGGAGGATTTTCAACCCAAGGTACATATTGATGTGCCCATGCCCATGTCCTATGCGGAGGAGAAGCTGGCTCGAGAACTGGAGCTGTTGGAGCCCTTTGGCGTAGGCAATCCCAAGCCTTTATTTGCCCAGAAGGAGCTTATTTTTAAAGCAGGATATAAAATGGGTGCTAAGAAAAATTTTGCCAGATATCGTGTGAAAACACCGGAGGGTAAGGAAGAATGGCTTGTGTTCTTTGGTGATTTGGGACAGTTCGGAGCGTTTTTGAATCAGAAGTATGGAGCAGACAGTGAGCAAGCCTTATATGAAGGAAAAGGGGAGTTTAAGGTGTCGGTGGTGTATCAGCTGGGTATCAATACTTACAAGGGAAGGGTTGAGAAACAGTTTGTAATGCAGAATTACTGTTGAAGTCCTGATATGCGGAGGATTTTATTGAATTTCAAGTTTTATTTTATATTTTAATCAGAAAATGGACACATTTTAGACACATTTTCCCTATAAGATAAATATCAGATAGTTGATGAAATCACTATCTCCCCCCTCATAAGAAAATCGTAAAGAAGCCTCGGTGCAAGCCGGGGCTTCTTTACGTAGTGCGTAAGCCGCGCCTTTTTGGAGTGTGCAGGGAGGAACAAACGTGCGTAATAAAAGGCATCGGGCCATAGGATTCCTGAAAAAAGGGTGGTAGAAACGGCAAAAATAGAGTAAAATGTATTGTATATTTTGTGTAGCCGCAAGAGGAAGGATTTTCGTAGATGGAGGAATGCTGTGAAGGCTGCAGGAAGGGCAAGGTAAGGAGATGAAATTAACAGATTTACTGAGCGGAATACGTTATGAATGCATACAAGGGACATCGGACAGGGAAGTGACTCAGGTGGTTTACGATTCCCGAATGGATGCTGATAAGATAGAGAAGGACAGTCTGTTTATCTGTGTGGAGGGAGCCGTTTTTGACGGGCATGCTTACGCAAAAGAGATGGCAGACAAAGGGATTGGTGTACTTGTGGTATCCAAAGAGGTGGAAGGGGTTGCCGATTACGATGTGACGGTTATTAGGGTTGAGAATACCCGATACGCCATGGCTTTTATCTCTGCGGCGTATTTTGGCAAGCCTGCGGAGAAGCTGAAGATCATCGGTATCACCGGCACCAAGGGAAAGACAACAACCACTTATCTTGTAAAATCAATTTTGGAGAATGCAGGATATAAGGTTGGTCTGGTGGGCACCATTGAGACAATTATCGGTGAGAGACATATTCCTGCCAAAAATACTACGCCGGAGTCTTATTTGCTGCAGCAGTATTTTTCGGAGATGGTGGAAGCAGGTCTGGATATTGTGGTGATGGAGGTATCCTCTCAGGCACTTAAGCTTCATCGTACTCAGGGCTTTTTATTTGATTATGGCATCTTTACCAATCTGGAGCCGGATCATATCGGACCCAATGAA
>CAYOHU010000144.1:0-5133 GCA_964403845.1 uncultured Acetatifactor sp. | reverse complement strand
TTACCAACCTGATCAACCGATTCTATGATATTCAGGATGGTAAGATTCGTTATGACGGCATTAATGTCAACAAGATTAAGAAAGCAGATTTAAGGCGCTCTCTTGGCATTGTATTACAGGAGACCAATTTGTTTACGGCAACGGTTATGGAGAATATCCGCTTCGGTAAACTGGACGCTACGGATGAGGAAGTAATCGCGGCGGCAAAGCTGGCTAATGCGGATGGCTTCATCCGACAGCTCCCGGATGGTTATAACACTGTGCTGACCGGAAACGGTGCAAATTTAAGTCAGGGTCAGAGACAGCTTCTTTCCATTGCAAGAGCAACAATTGCAGATCCGCCGGTATTGATTCTGGATGAGGCAACCAGCTCCATTGATACGAGAACCGAGAAGATTGTTCAGGACGGTATGGATCGGCTTATGAAGGGCAGAACCACATTTGTCATTGCACACAGACTTTCCACTGTTAAGAACAGTGATTGTATCATGGTTTTGGAACAGGGGCGTATTATAGAGCGCGGAACCCATGATGAGCTCATTGAACAGAAGGGAAAATACTATCAGCTTTATACAGGTAACAGTATTGCCGGCTAGCTGATATCAGTGAAAAATAGGACATAGTTTATCCTCCGCAAGCATAGAATGGCAGTGCAAACAAGCTTGTGGAGGATATTTTTGTGTTTGAGCAGGAAAGTGCACAGGATGCAGTCATACATTTGAAAAGCGATGGAACAAGAGGGCTTTCTGAGGCGGAAGCCAAGAGAAGGCTTCAGGTGAACGGCAGGAATGAGATGAAGGCTCCAAGAAAGAAAACCGGCATAGAGACGTTTTTAGAACAGCTTCAGGATCCTTTGATCTATGTCCTTTTGGCGGCTGCCGGAGTTTCTGTTTTTTTGCAGGAGCTGAATGATGCAATCATCATTGGTGTGGTGGTATGTGTCAATGCTTTGGTGGGAATGATTCAGGAGGGTAAGGCCAGAAAGGCTCTGGAGGCACTCAAAAAGATGACCACACCCAAGGCAACAGTGATTCGTGACGGCGTGAAGCAGGAGATACCGGCGGCACTGCTTGTTCCGGGAGATATTGTATGTCTGGAAGCAGGAGCCCTGGT
This sequence comes from uncultured Acetatifactor sp., assembly GCA_964403845.1. Classification (GTDB taxonomy): domain Bacteria; phylum Bacillota; class Clostridia; order Lachnospirales; family Lachnospiraceae; genus Acetatifactor. Next base: position 4,020 of record CAYOHU010000144.1, on the reverse strand, counting down.
CCCGGCAGATATGCGCTTGACGGAAAGTGCCAATTTAAAGGTGGAGGAATCTGCGCTGACAGGAGAATCCCTGCCGATTGAGAAGGATGCCCGGTTTCTGATTCAGAAAGCCGGGAAGATTCCCTTGGGAGACCGCTGCAATATGGTCTACATGTCAACCATTGTGACCTATGGCAGAGGGAAGGGAATTGTCACTGCCACCGGAATGAATACGGAGATTGGAAAAATTGCAGTTATGATTACCACAGAGAAGGAAGAGATGACACCCTTGCAAAAGCGGCTTGCAGAGCTGGGAACGGTGTTGAGTATTCTTTCATTGGGACTGTGCGCGGCGTTGTTTGGAGTTGCAATCTGGCAGAAACGTCCCATAATGGAGATGCTTATCACAGCAATCTCTCTTGCGGTTGCTGCCGTGCCGGAGGGATTGCCTGCGGTAGTGACCATCTGTCTTGCCTTAAGTGTGACCAGAATGGTCAAGGTGAATACCATTGTGCGCAGACTTCCGTCCGTGGAAACGCTGGGAGCGGTCAGTGTGGTATGCTCTGACAAGACCGGAACCTTGACCCGGAATAAAATGACGGTGGTGGAGTGCTATCTGGATCAGCATATGCTGGAGGCGGAGAGCGGGCAGCTTTCTCCGGAGGCCGGAAAGGGAAAATACCGTGATTTTTTTGCGGGAATGCTTCTTTGCAATGATGCCTCCGTTGAAAACGGTAAAAGAGTGGGAGATCCCACGGAGCTTGCGTTGGTTGATTTTTGCGCAGGCTATGGCTTAAGGAAGCAGAGTCTGGAACAGGAGCTGCCCAGATGCGGTGAAATGCCCTTTGATTCCGAGAGGAAGATGATGAGCACATTTCACCGAAAGGGCGGAGGCACAAGGACGCAGAAAACTCTGAGTGTTGGCTCAACCGCAGGCTGCGACGGGGTAAGCTTTACAAAAGGTGCTCCGGACGAGGTTTTGAAAAGGTGTACCCATATTAAGCTTGCCGGTGGAGTGACCCGTCTGACGGATACACATCGCAGACAGCTGAGGGAAGCCGTAAAGAGTATGACCTCCCGGGCACTTCGAACTCTTGCGGTAGCCATGCGGACGGGAAGCAACGGACCTGTGGAGGAACAGCTGGTTTTGCTCGGAATCGTGGGCATGAAGGATCCTGCCAGACCGGAGGCCGCGGAAGCGGTTCTTACCTTCCGGGAGGCCGGAGTGGAAACTGTCATGATCACGGGAGACCATGTGGATACTGCTTTTGCCATCGGCAGACAATTACATATTGTAGAGAGCATGGAGCAATGCATGACAGGTGAGAGTCTGGCTGAGATGCCGGAGGAGGAATTCCTGCAGAGACTGGCACATACAAGAGTGTTTGCCAGAGTATCCCCCGCCCAAAAGGTGCGGATTGTGAAGGGCTTTCAACAGAGAGGGGAAATTGTAGCCATGACGGGGGACGGTGTCAACGATGCCCCCTCTCTGAAGGCTGCTGATATCGGTATCGCTATGGGAATGATGGGGACTGATGTGGCAAAGCAGGCCTCGGACATGATTCTTACAGATGATAATTTTGCTACCATTGAGCGGGCTATTGAGGAGGGACGTGGGGTCTATGAGAATATCCGCAAATCCGTGATTTTCCTATTGTCCTCTAATCTGGGCGAAATCATGACAATGTTTGCGGCAGTATTGTGTGGGCTGGCATCGCCGTTAAAATCAAGTCATATCCTGTGGATTAATCTGATCACGGATTCTCTGCCTGCACTTGCTCTGGGCGTGGACCGCAACGATGGAAGAAGTCTGATGCAGCACCTGCCAAGAAAGAAGGGGGAGAGCTTATTTGCCAGAGGAGGTCTGACCTGTACCTGTTTTTATGGTATATTGATTGCCTGTATCAGTCTGATTGCTTTTTTGATGCTGCCCTGTACATTGATAAAAGGAATGGGACTTCCCATTACGATAGAAGCTCTGGCAGAGGTGCTTTCGCAGGAACCGGTGCTGGCAAAAGCTCAGACCTACGCGTTTACGGTACTTGGTATGTCCCAGCTTTTTCACGCACTGGGTATGCGGGATGTGCATAAATCTGTTTTTCAAATGCATCCCATGGAGAATAAACTGATGCTTGCGGCATGCATCTTAGGCTTTGCCCTGCAGTTTTCAGTGACGGAGATTCCTTTTCTGATCCGTGCCTTCGGCACCTCACACCTATCGGGGAGAGAATGGGGGATTCTTGCTGTTTTAGCAGCTTTTCCGTTGTTTGCCCATGAGGTCATTGCCGTGTCCGGTATGATTGGCAAGAATTCTGTAAAAACTATTTGCCATTAACGAAAAAAATGGTATGATAGAAAGAACGAGGTACGGATACGTTCCTCCTGTATGACTATGCCTGAAATATGGCGGAATGTGAGGAAGAAATGGATAAGATTATATTGACAGGTGACAGACCCACCGGAAGACTGCATGTAGGACATTATGTAGGCTCCCTGCGCAGACGTGTGGAGCTGCAGAATTCAGGAGAATATAAGAAAACCTTTATTATGATAGCGGATGCTCAGGCTTTGACGGACAATATTGAGAATCCTGAGAAGGTACGCCAGAACATTATCGAGGTGGCTCTGGACTATATGTCCTGCGGACTTGATCCTGCAAAGAGCACACTTTTTATTCAGTCTCAGATTTCTGAGCTGTGCGAGCTGACCTTTTATTATATGGATCTGGTTACTGTTTCCAGATTACAGCGTAATCCCACAGTTAAGAGTGAGATCCAGATGCGTAATTTTGAAGCAAGCATCCCTGTGGGCTTCTTTACGTATCCCATTAGCCAGGCCGCTGATATTACGGCATTCAAAGCAACGACTGTGCCGGTGGGCGGCGACCAGCTTCCCATGATTGAGCAGACCAGAGAGATTGTACACAAGTTTAATACTGTGTACGCTCCTGTTTTGGTAGAGCCTACCGCCCTTCTCCCGGAAAATGAGGCTTGTCAGAGACTTCCCGGTGTGGATGGTAAGGCCAAAATGAGTAAATCCCTCGGAAACTGTATCTATCTGGCAGATTCTGCAGATGAGGTATGGGCTAAGATTAAGGATATGTATACGGATCCTCAGCATTTGAGAGTAAGTGATCCCGGACATTTGGAAGGAAATACGGTGTTTACTTATTTGGATGCCTTCTGTAAGGAAGAGCATTTTGAGAGATATTGCCCCGATTATGCCAATTTGGAGGAAATGAAGGCTCATTACCAAAGAGGCGGTCTTGGCGATATGAAGGTGAAGAGATTTCTGAATGAGGTGATGCAGGAGGAGCTGGAGCCCATCCGAAATCGCAGAAAAGAGCTTGAAAAGGACATCCCTGCAGTATATGAGACACTGAAGAAGGGCAGTGAGGCGGCACGAGAGGTGGCAGCCAATACTCTCTCCGAGGTAAAGAGTGCAATGCGCATCAACTACTTTGAGGATGCAGAGCTGATTCGCGCGCAGAGCGCCCGGTATGAGACCGAATAAAAGCAGTAAACTAACTATTCAGCACCCCATTCGCCACATAAATCTGTAAATACACTTCTGCTCATGCAAGCATGGCAGCCGCATATTCACAGATTTGCGTGGCTCTGAATAGTTACATCTTTTCTTTATTTCTTCTGATAGACCTTTACGTAATCAATTTTCATTTCAAAAGGGAGATCCTCTTCTGTTACCGGACCGCCCAGACCACCTCCTACTGCAATATTGAATATCAGGTAAAAGGGCTTGCAGAAGGGCCAGGAATCATGGCTCTGATCCGGGTCATCCGCCTTATTGAAGCGGCAGCAGCTCTTTCCGTCTACATAGTATTCGATGTAATCAGCAGTCCATTCCATACCGAAGATATGATAGTCGGAATAGAGATCTCCGTCATATTCAATTCCGGTGGAGTAGCTTACTGTAGCAGGATTGGCGTGGTTATGATTTTTGCTGTGGAGACTGAACAGAAGGAAATTCTTCTTTCTTCCGATGTGCTCCATAATATCGATTTCTCCACAGTCAGGCCAGTTC
>CAYOHU010000143.1:0-5190 GCA_964403845.1 uncultured Acetatifactor sp. | reverse complement strand
ATGTTTATAAATTTTTAACTGTCATGCGCACTAAAAAATGCACCTGCGCGCACACTAGAACAGTATACTTGCTTGCAGATGCATTGTCAATCTTTTTATTTGATTTTTTTGAATCTTTTTAAGAGTTTTTTAAGAATTCATCCTTAACTCTTCCCTTTACCGGATTGGAATCTCAGATGCCTGCTTGACAACCTCGCTGAAAAAAACTTCCTCAGCCACTTCCTCCGACATATTTTTCTTCGACTTATAACTTTCCATAAGATATGCCAAAATACCGGTTATTGTCATGATACTGCCCAAAATAATTATAAGCGGCTCTACGAAACATCCCACAAGAATTGTACAAATTCCCATGAACAAACTCGATTTATCATAACCATTATGATTCTTCATAATCCTACTCCTCCCTCGTGCATCAGCTTTAATCAGCCGGGTCAAATATTTGCCTTCCGCGTATTTAGCCCGGTTATTAAGAAACCGATGTACTAATCCTATTTCAGCGTTTCTTAGATCATATACTATTATACACCAAATAGGACTATAGTACTAGTAGTTTTTTGGATTTTTTTATTTTTTTATATTTCCTTCAAATACCGATGTAACGCATCCTGCCAGGTGGGCAATCTGTCAAACCCTTTTTCTGTCAATTTCTCCTTACTCATCCTGCTGTTGCAGGGACGTTTTGCCTTTGCGGCATACTCCGAGGAGCTCACCGGCAACACCTTCATGCTGATGCCTGCTTCCTTAAAAATCGCGCAGGCAAATTCATACCAGGAACAGATTCCTTCATTGGTCGCATGATAAATACCATATTCCTGCGTCTGTACCATATCCACCAGTAATTTAGCCAAATCATAGGTATAGGTCGGTGATCCGAACTGATCATTCACTACCGTGAGTGTATCCTTCGTCTTTGCCAGATTCAACATTGTCTTAACGAAATTCTTACCATTGACACCAAACACCCAGGCAATACGAACAATGAAATATTTGTCCAGAATTTCCTGCACTGCCCGCTCTCCCTCATATTTGGTCTGACCATATACGCTTTGCGGAGCGCATACATCATCCGGTTCCCATGGTCTGTCACCCTCTCCGCTGAATACATAATCCGTACTGATTTGAATCATTTTGATATCAAGCTCCCGGCATACCATTGCAATATTCCGCGGACCGTCTGCATTTACCTTGCGGCACAGTTCCTGGTTATCCTCTGCCGCATCAACTGCAGTGTATGCCGCACAATGAATCACCGCATCCGGAGCTGCAGCCTTTATCACACGCTTTACACTGTCAGCATCAGTGATATCCATTTCTTCAATATCCACACCAACTGCTTCCATTCCGCGCATTTCCAACTCACGTACAACGTCATATCCGAGCTGTCCCTTAACACCTGTTACGAAAACCTTCATATCCTGTCTCCTTTAATTAGTATGCATCATCATGCTTCAGCAATACTAATACTGTCTTAATGATAATCTTAAAATCAAGCCACAGTGACCAATTATCGATATAATCCACATCCATCTCAACGATTTCATCAAAATCACACACCTTACTTCTGCCGTTAACCTGCCACATTCCGGTAAGACCGGGCTTGATACTGATGCGCCGCCACTGATTTCTCTTATACTTCTCCACCTCATCCAATGTAGGTGGTCTGGTTCCTACCAGACTCATATTCCCGCCTACTATATTGAAGAACTGCGGCAACTCGTCAATACTCAGCTTTCGAATCACCTTTCCCACTCTCGTAATTCGTGGGTCATCCTTCATCTTAAACATGACACCGCCCTTGATCTCATTCTGTGCCATCAGTTCCTTCTTACGCTCCTCCGCATCAACATACATGCTTCGGAATTTGTATATTTTAAAATAACGTCCGTTCTGCCCTACTCTGGTCTGTTTAAAGAAAACCGGTCCCGGAGAGTCCAGCTTAATTGCAATCGCAGTTACCAACATAATGGGGGATGATAATATCACCCCTACCAAACCACCGATAATATCAATCACTCTCTTCGTCACCTGCTCATAGGTGTTTAAGGTAATGGTGTGATATGCAATCACCGGATAGGTTCCCACAGTACTCACATAACTATTCGCACGACGTCTCTTGTAGAAATCCACAATCAGACGCACCGTCACACCCATATCGATACACAGATCCACATAGCGCTGGGTGAAGGGCAATTCATCCCCGTGCTTCTGGATAATATAGACCTGATCAAGGCTATAGTTCCTAATCAGCTCTTCCAATTCTTCCAGATACCCTATATACTCTCCTTCTGCTGCCGCCTCGTAATCCTCCCGGGTCATTGCTATGTATCCGGCATCAACCAGTTTAATGCTCGTCTTATTCAGGAAATACCGGAATTTATTAAAAGCACCCTTCTTACCGACAAATGCCGTTCGCGGAGCAGACTTTTGTTGCAGCATATGCATAATGGGCATGTACAAAAACATCTTAATACATACAAGAACGTAAGCGATGATCAGAAATGTCAGGTAAAAATGCCTTCCCTCATCACTTTTCATCACATAACGAACCAGAACTGCGGATGCTATCAATGCCACCAAAAAAGATTTTGTAATCTTTCTGTGTACCCTGTCCAGATAATAGAAAAGTGTTACATTATATAAGTAGGCTTCCTTATTGGATAAAATATATATCAAAATGAACACACCGATCAAGGTACTAAAGCCAAGCAGCTCCTCGTTACTCAATTGTGATCCAAACAACAGTACATTCAATCCAAGCGAACATAATAATATAAATATATCAACCAGTATCTGTACCGTGTCCGTATTTGCTCCCGTGTTAGTACGATTCAACTTCCCCACCCCATCTGTCTATACTATTATTTTATGTATGTGATACAATTATACACCACCTTTTTGCGTAAATCAAACATGATTCCACAATTTCTATCAATTATGTTAGTTTTCTTTCCTAATTAACAAAAATACGATATGATAGGGAAAAATAAAATGAACAATCGTGGAGGAAGAAATTATGAAAACTTGGGAAATGCCTGCATTAGAGGAATTAAAAATTGAAGAGACTGCTTGTCCTTCTAAATGTGAGATTATAGCAAATGGTGGACAGTGCACCCCTGATCATGTTGGTACTAATCCTAATTGTCCGAGTTGTCCTTACAACCCTGCAAATCAAAATACAGACAGCTTAAGCTAATTGTTTTATAGTCTTCGCACAGCATCGACACAAGTCGGTGCTGTTTTTTTACGAAAAATATGTTATACTGAAGTCATCTATGAATGATATTCGGGAGGTTCACATGACAAAGCTACTATTAATTGATGACGATACCGAAGTATTGGACATAAATAAAAAATATTTATCCGGCGAGGGTTTCTCCGTTCAGACTGCCGCCGATCCAATACAGGGAATCGAATACGCGCGTAAACAAAAACCGGACTGCATCCTTTTGGATGTAATGATGCCCCAAATGAATGGTTTTGATGTCTGTACGGAAATCCGGAAATTTTCTTCCGTTCCCATCATCTTTTTAACCGGAAAGGACTCTGAAGATGACAAAATCAACGGTCTCATCACCGGCGCGGACGACTATATCGTAAAGCCCTACAGTCTGCGCGAACTCAAAGCACGTATTGATGTCATTTTAAGGCGTTCTCAGAATGTCAAGCCGCAACAGAATACCAACCTTCTCACCTTCCGCAATCTTACCGTGGACAAGCTGGCTCACAAGGCGTTTTATAGGGGAGAAGATTTGCAGCTTGCCAATCGTGAGTACGAGGTACTACTCTATTTTGTTACACACCCCAATCAGGAGGTTACCTTTGAAGAGCTCGGCTCCGCCCTGTTCGGAACGTATCAGGAAAGTGACCGCCGCTCCGTCATGGTGAACGTAAGCCGACTGCGGAAAAAAATGACAATCGATTTTGAATTGGAAAATATGATTGAGACTGTCTGGTCAAAGGGCTATAAATTCATAGCAAAATAAACAGGTTACAATACCGTGCCCTGCCGGACAAAACTTCTTTAACAGATTACTACGAAAATGCATTGTTAGAATGGGGATTGTTATGAAAAAAAATTTTTTTGAACAGCCTTCGTTGGAACACGAGACCATAGAATCACTTTCCGAAAAGCTTCTGACTGCCACAGCACAGCTGACGGAGGCGAACCGGAATCTACAGAGGATGCAAAAAGAACGGAATGAAATGCTGGCCAATATTTCTCATGACCTGCGAGCACCCATCACTGCTATCCGAAGTGCCGTTGATTACCTGAGCTCCGGCAAAGAGCTCACTCCGCAGGAATGTGCCTCTTCTCTCAAGCTGATTGACCGTCGCGTCAAAACCTTGGAAGACCTGATACAGGATATGTACTATCTTTTCTGCGTGGAGGATACCTCCAAGGAGCTTACATTTAAGACCGTGGACATTGCCTTCTTTTTGGAAGAATACTTCTATGATGCGATTGTAGACAGCCGTTATGATCAGCACAACATGAGCCTTGACATTGACAAAAGCATAAATGGCACTGTACAAATCGATCTGCAGAAGATAATACGCGTTTTGGATAATTTATTAACCAACGCTGCGAAATATTCTCCCGCCGGGACGGATATTACCCTGAAAGCCACTCTGCTCAAGGAAGCGTCAATGCTGCAGATATCCGTAATTGACAATGGAATCGGCATTCCTCAGGCTTCCTTGGCGCATTTGTTCAACAGGACCTACACTGTATCCTCTGCCCGAACTCCCAACTCTGCCACCGGGAGCGGTCTGGGGCTTTCCATTGTAAAGGCCATAGTAGAACGCCATGGCGGAACGGTCTCCTGCGAAAGTGAAGAAGGAAAGGGAAGCTGCTTTCAATTCACACTACCCTATCGTTATGATTGATATACTTTTCTCAATTTAATAGGGAAGCTGAAATCCACTTCTTGGACACATCATACAAAAAGGTGTACACCCTCCGATGTACACCTTTTTATTCCTTTTAATTCCGTTGATATTCCTTAATACAAAATCCTTTACAGCTCCCAAATTAGCAGGATGAGGTCTCATCCTCAGGACAGCAATCATCCTTAGGGGGGCAGGGATTACAAGGATTCTGAGGGCGCTGGGGACGCTGAGGGCGACCGCATTTCCAGCCTTCATACCAGCCATCATTACATGTAGTTTCCTGAATCGTCAATTCCT
>CAYOHU010000142.1:0-5202 GCA_964403845.1 uncultured Acetatifactor sp. | reverse complement strand
CAATACACCGATTATGCATGGTAAGAAAGTAGCTGTTGTAGGTGGTGGTAACGTGGCAATGGATGCTGCCAGAACAGCACTTCGTCTGGGTGCAGAGGTTCACATCGTATATCGCAGAAGTGAAGAAGAGTTGCCGGCCAGAGTGGAAGAGGTTCATCATGCAAAAGAGGAAGGTATTATTTTTGACCTTCTTACGAACCCCATTGAAATCCTTGCGGATGATAAGGGCTGGGTAACCGGCATGAAATGCATTAAAATGGAACTCGGTGAGCCGGATGAATCCGGAAGAAGACGTCCGGTGGAAGTAGAAGGCTCTGAGTTCGTTATGGAGCTGGACACTGTAATCATGTCTTTGGGTACTTCACCGAATCCGTTAATCTCTTCTACAACAGAGGGGCTGGAGGTTAATAAGTGGAAATGTATAGTTGCAGATGAAGCAAACGGTAAAACCACCAAAGAGGGCGTGTATGCCGGTGGGGATGCAGTTACCGGTGCGGCGACCGTCATTCTTGCTATGGGGGCAGGTAAAGCGGCTGCAAAAGGAATTGATGAGTATTTGAGCGACAAATGATAAGACTATAACTTTTGAAGGAGAAGGTATGGGGTTATGGCTTGGTGTCCGAAATGTAAAAGTGAGTATCGTGAGGGAGTACGGGTTTGTGCCGATTGCGGCTGTGAGCTGATAGAAGAGGAACAGTATGACGAGCCGGAACAATTGACTTTCGGAGCTGGAGAACTGCGAGAGCCGCAAGCGAAAGAAATGGCAGAAGCTGTAGTGTATCGCAACAGTTCAGAACGCGCTGAAGATAATCGTTCCTCTGCATGGACACTTTTGATAGTAGGTGGTGTCGGTCTGCTTGTAATGATATTTGGGTTGATGGATGTGATTCCGTTTCGTCTGGGAAATCCTTATATGTTTTACGGGGTAATGTGTACGGTATTTCTGTTGTTTATTGTAATGGGTGTGGTCTCCATGAGAAATGCCAAGATTTTCGCCGGAAAAGCGGAATCAGAGAATACCCTGCGCGATGCTATGACAAAATGGTATCAGGAAAACCTAAATAAGGAAAAAATAGAGGAAGGACTTGTCGATGAGGAAGAGGTTTCGGATGAGATACTCTATTTTAAGCGTGTGCAGAAAATGAAGGATATGTTCAACCACCAGTTCATGAATCTGGATCAGGTATTTTTGGAGCATTACATCGATGAAGAAGTATATGATTATTTTTTCTCCCACACAGAAGAGTAGATAGCAAGAGAACTTCGAAGTAGTTGGTTTTAGGATAACGTTATGTGAGGTTTCAGATGTGAAGATTACGATAATCTGTGTCGGCAAGGTTAAGGAGAAATTTTATCGCGACGCTATAGAGGAATATGCAAAGAGGCTTAGTAAGTATTGTAAATTTGAGATAATTGAGGTGGCGGACGAGAAGACCCCGGACAAGGCAAGCTCTGTAGAGGAAGAGCAGATTAAGGAGAAGGAAGCTCAGAGAATTCTGGCGAAAATCAAGCCGGATTCCTATGTTTGTACCTTGGAGATTACCGGAAAAGAGCTTTCCAGTGTGGAGCTGGCGGCTTGGATTGAAAAAACGGCGATTGGAGGCAGAAGTCAAATCTGTTTTATTATCGGCGGTTCTTTGGGCTTACATTCTTCTGTATTACGAAGGTCAGATTTTGCACTTAGCTTCTCACGCATGACATTCCCGCATCAGTTGATGCGTGTAATATTGAGCGAACAGATTTATCGCGCATATCGAATCATCAGTAAGGAACCATATCATAAATAAAAATCCGGTACAGGAAGCTCTGTACTTAGTAATTGAGAATAATGTAAAAAGAAACGTATCTGTAATTCATTTGACAGATACGTTTTTGTATCTTCCGGTTTAGTGTGACTTCCCGATAGATACATATGGAAAAATGGATGAAACGTATGATTGACGGTATGCTGCTGCATAGGTAAAATAAAGAGTGAAAAAGTAGATAAAGGAATAGACTATGACCAAAAAACAATTAGCCTTAGAAATCATAGAAAGACTAAAAAAAGAATATCCTGATGCCGCTTGTTCGCTGGATTACGACCAGGCGTGGAAGCTTTTGGTCAGTGTACGTTTAGCGGCACAGTGCACTGATGCCAGGGTAAATGTGGTGGTAGAGGATTTGTATCAGAAATTTCCGGATGTGGATGCACTTGCAGAGGCTTCCGTGGAGGAAATTGAAGCAATTGTTCGTCCCTGTGGCTTAGGAAGAAGCAAAGCAAGGGATATCAGTGCCTGTATGAAGCTTCTCAGGGATGAATATGATGGAAATGTACCGGAGGATTTTGATTTGCTTTTGAAACTGCCCGGTGTGGGAAGAAAAAGTGCCAATCTGATTATGGGTGATGTCTTTGGAAAGCCTGCTATTGTAACGGATACGCATTGTATCAGACTTGTGAATCGTTTTGGCCTGGTGAAGGGGATCAAAGAGCCGGCTAAGGTGGAGAAGGAGCTTTGGAAGCTAATACCGCCTGATGAGGGAAGCGATTTCTGTCACAGACTGGTGTATCACGGCAGAGCGGTATGTACTGCCCGGACAAAGCCTTTTTGCGATAAATGCTGTTTACGTGATATTTGTAGAAAGGCAGGCGTTTAGGACAGAAGAGGTAACGAAGTAACCGGAATATGAAGATGCGGACGGGGAAGAAATCAAGGGGGATAGTTTTATGAGAATGTATGATGTTATTATGAAAAAACGTAACGGTGGGGAGCTTTCAAATGAAGAAATTAAATTCTTTATTGAGGGTTTCACCAAAGGAGAGATTCCTGATTATCAGGTGTCGGCTTTGATGATGGCAATTTATTTTCAAAAGATGACGGAGAAGGAAACCTTATATCTGACAACGGCGATGGCACATAGCGGTGAAATGTTGGATCTGTCATCCATTCACGGCGTCAAGGTGGATAAGCACAGTACCGGCGGTGTCGGAGATAAGACATCCCTGGCGCTTGCTCCCATGGTTGCGGCATGCGGAATTTCGGTTGCCAAGATGAGCGGCAGAGGCTTAGGGCATACGGGGGGAACCATAGATAAGCTGGAGAGCTTCCCCGGGTTTACAACGGCACTTACAGCGGAAGCCTTTAGAGATAATGTAAATGAAATCGGTATCGCGATTATGGGACAAACAGCAGATTTGGCTCCTGCGGATAAGAAGCTGTATGCGCTTAGGGATGTGACAGCCACTGTAGATAATATGTCCTTAATTGCAAGCTCCATTATGAGCAAAAAGCTTGCCGCCGGAGCAGATGCCATAGTATTGGATGTAAAGACCGGAAGCGGGGCGTTTATGAAAACACAAGAGGATGCCAGAGCTTTGGCCAAAGAGATGGTTCAGATTGGAAAGAATGCAGGCAGAAAAACCGTGGCAGTGGTTTCTGATATGGATCAGCCACTTGGGCGTGCCGTTGGCAATGCTTTGGAGGTAAAAGAAGCAATTGACACTCTGAACGGACGCGGACCGAAGGACTTTGAGGAGCTTTGCCTTACTCTGGGAACACAGATGCTGTTGGCAGGCGGTATTGTCTCTGATTGCAAAGCAGCAGAAGAAATGCTTCGAAGAACCATAGCGGATGGAAGTGCGCTAAAAAAACTTGCTCAGTTTGTTGAGGCTCAGGGAGGCAATCCAAGAGCTGTTTATGATACCTCTTTACTGCCTGAGGCTGATTTTGTTCAGCCGATTCTATCAGTAACGGAGGGCTATATTGGGCATATTGACTGTGATGAGATTGGAATGTGCTCCCTGATTCTCGGTGGAGGAAGAGAGACCAAGGAAAGCGGGATTGATTTGTCAGTGGGACTGATTTTGGAAAAGAAGGTTGGCGATTACGTGAAGAAAGGTGAGGCTTTGGCATATCTTCATGTAAATGACAAAGGAAAGGCACAGGCTGCGGCCGAACGTTTCCTGAAAGCATACCATATTTCACAGGAAAAGCCGAAAATGCGTTCCTTGATTCAGGAAATCATATATTGATCAGCAACGGAATATACTGTAACCATGAAGAAGAATGAGAAAACACCTAAAAAAGAATTATTCATGGAATCATTACAGCTCCCGAAGGACGTATGTATGGGTGCTCTCCGCGTTACCTTAACAGGAAATACGGAGGCATGGATTGAAAATTATAAAGGAATACTGGAATATACAGAATGCATGATTTTGCTTCAGGCCAAGACATGTCAGGTATGCTTTGAGGGCACGAAATTATCTGTTGAATATTATACCAATGAGGATATGAAGATTAGCGGCTTTATCAGCAATGTGCGCTATTTATGAAAGCTGTGAGAGCTATATTGTCTGTAAAAAAATCAGAGGTAAGAGGATATGACAGAGGTATTAAAGTATTTGAAGGGTTACGTGCGGATAAAGGTGTGGGGGTTTTCACCTGAGCGTTTCATGAATCTGTGCGGGAACAGAGATATTCTGCTGTGGGATATTGAAAAAGAGGGTGATGCCTATTATATGTGCATCAGTCTGCAGAGCTTTTATAAGCTCCGTCCGATTGTAAAAAAGACAGGGACAAGGGTAGCCGTATTGCAAAGATGTGGGCTGCCTTTTTTTATTCCGCTTCTGTATCAGAGAAAGATTTTTATCATTGGACTATTATTAACGGTGCTCTTTTGGTTTATTTCCTCATTGTATATATGGGATATTGAAGTCTCGGGCAATTATCAGATTACCGGGGATAGTTTTATGACATTTCTGGAGCAGAATGATGTTAGGATAGGCATGCGTAAAGAGGTTCTTGATATTGAGACCATGGAAAAAGAAATCAGGAGAGCGTTTCCGCAAATCACTTGGACATCAGCAAAGCTTTCGGGAACCAGACTTATGATTGAAGTGAAGGAGAATGATGCACCGATTATTACGGCTGAAAGAGAGCAGACAAATGGCTCTGATCTGGTTGCGGAATATGATGGAATTATTACGGCAATGATAGTCAGAAGGGGGATACCTAAGGTGTCAATTGGTGAGGAGGTATCAAAGGGAACAATTCTGGTAGAAGGCAGTGTACCAATTTACAATGAGGACACCACCATACGGGAATATCAGTATGTGGATGCCGATGCTGATGTTGTCATAGAGCACAAAAGACAATTTGCGACAGCTTTACCCTTTACATATGTTCACAAGGTATATACCGGAAGAACCAAGAAATATTATTA